>JBFYTX010000185.1:0-2723 GCA_041300345.1 Dehalococcoidales bacterium
ATCGATAAGGGCTGCGTGCTGAAGGGCCGGTTTACCGCCCTCGGCGGGCTGAGCGAGGTCAGGGTCAACAGCGAGGTCCCGACGATCAACGTGGGCGTGATCATGGGCGAGGAATGCCAGGTCGATGCTAATGTCACCGCCCAGCCGGGAGTCATCATCGGCAATTACTGCCAGGTCCAGATGATGAAAACCCTCAGCGGCCGGATACCGGACCGGAGCTTGGTTTATTAGTCGAGAGATCTGTCAGAGGACTATTTTAACATGTGCGGCATCATCGGTTACATCGGGTCGAAGAAAGCTCAGCCGATACTCCTTAACTGCCTGGCCAAGCTGGAGTACCGCGGCTACGATTCCTGCGGCATCGCCGTGATGGCTAACGGCATCGAGGTCTATAAAGACGCCGTCAGAGTCAAGGCGCTGGCCAAGGCGGCGCCGGAATTGGACGGCACGGTGGGTATCGGCCATACGCGCTGGGCGACCCACGGCGAGCCGTCCCGGCAGAACGCCCATCCGCACTGCGACTGCACCGGGCGGATTGCCGTAGTGCATAACGGCACTATCACCAACTACCACAAGCTCCGGGAACAGCTGACCGCCGAAGGACATATCCTGGCTTCCCAGACCGATACCGAGGTCCTGCCGCACCTGATCGAGAAATATTACGACGGCGATTTTGCCCGCGCCGTGGAGCTGGTGCTGGAAGAGGTCGAGGGCGCCTACACGATGATCGCCATGATGACTGGGGAGCCCAGGCTGGTGGCGGCCAGGAAGGACAGCCCGCTGATCATCGGCATCGGCGACCGCGAGAACTATATCGCCTCGGACGTGCCGGCCCTGCTCGATTATACCAGCCGCGTTATCTACCTGGAGGACGGCGATATCGCGGTGATCACGGCCGGCGATATCACGCTGAAGAACGGCGGCGCCCCCATAAACCGGGAGGAACACAAGATATTATGGAGTGTGGAAGACGCCCAGAAGGGCGGCTACGAGCACTTCATGCTCAAGGAGATCCACGAGCAGCCCAAGGTGATCCGGGATACCCTCGCGGAATATCTCTCGGAGTATATTTCCTCGGCCAAGAAAGCCGCGGACCTGACTAAAGGCGGCGGCCTTGAGGACATGCTCATCCTGGCCAGCGGGACGTCCTACCATGCCGGTTTGGTGGGCAAATATATCATCGAAGCGCTGATGAAAGTCCCGGTAAGGGTTGAGATGGCCTCGGAGTATATCTACAGCGGGCAGGCGCTGCCCCGCAACAAGGCCATCGTTATCACGCAGTCGGGCGAAACGCTGGACGCCCTGAAGGCCATCAAGCGACTCAAAGAAGCGGGGTCGCGCGTGATCACCCTGACCAACGTGGTCGGCAGCACGGCGAGCCGAGTCGCCGACGAGACGGTCTATACCCGGGCGGGGCCGGAGATCAGCGTGGCGGCTACCAAGACCTTCATCGCGCAGCTTATAGCTTTGTACTGGATGGCGGTGCCTTACGCCAGGGCCGACGTCAGGCGGCCGGGCGACCTCGTCCTGGAGCTCAGGCAGCTGCCGGGCAAGGTGCAGCAGATACTGGACAACCAGACGGTGATCGCGGATGCCGCCCGGCAAATCGCTAAGTCGGAGAACGTATTCTACGTCGGCCGGGGGATAAACTACCCCATTGCCCTGGAGGGCGCATTAAAGCTCAAAGAGATTTCTTACATTCACGCGGAGGGATATGCCTCGGGGGAGTTGAAACACGGGCCGTATGCTTTGCTGGGGCCCCAGTCGCCCGTAGTGGCCGTCGTGACGCAGGACAATACCTACGAGGCCACGACCACCAGCCTTAAAGAGATCAAAGCGAGGAAATCGCCGGTGCTGGCGGTGGTGGGTGAGGGCGACGAGACCATGGCGGAGCTGGCGGACTCGGTTATTACCGTGCCGCGCACCGACCCCCTGTTTTCGCCGGTGGTAAATGTCATCGTCCTGCAGCTCCTGGCGTACTATGTGGCTAAAGAGCGTGGCTGTCCGATTGATTTCCCCCGAAACCTGGCCAAGACCCTCACCGTGGAATAAATATCCGTGTCCCTGCGGTCGATTTTTCCTCTTTCGTTTTCCCGGTATGGTAGAATTAATCGATATGAACGTTAAGATCGTCGCCACCAATCATAAGGCCTATCACAACTACTTTGTCGGGGATAGTTTTGAGGCGGGCATCGCCCTGACCGGCTCGGAAATAAAGTCGATCCGGCAAGGCCGGGTAAGCCTGGGCGACGCCTATGTCCAGCCCCAGGCCGGCGAGCTCTGGTTGGTGAATGCCCATATCGCCCGGTACGAGGCCAGCAGCTACATGGGGCACGACCCGACCCGCCCCCGCAAGCTGCTGCTGCACCGCAAGGAGATCGATAACCTGACGGGGAAAGTGGCGGAAAAGGGTCTGACGCTGGTGGCGACCAAGATCTATCTTAAAAAAGGCATCGCCAAGGTGGAGATCGCCCTGGCTAAGGGCAAGAAACTCTACGATAAGCGCGAGACCATCAAACGCCGCGAGGTTGACAGGGAGCTGGCAAGAACGGTAAAAAGCCGTTAGAATATATAGAGGAGGTCTTTAATTTTCCTCCCATAAATGGGGACGCGCGGATTCGACAGGGGAAGTGCGTCACGGGACTGCAGGCCGAGGTGCCGCTCCCTCATTAAACCGGCGGCAAAAAACAAACGCAGAACCAGAAATGGTTGCAGCCTAACTA
>JBFYTX010000204.1:0-3467 GCA_041300345.1 Dehalococcoidales bacterium
TGCTGGAGTCCGGCGGGATATCTATCTGCGCCATTTTTATCTGACCCGTGTTAAAACCGCCAGCATCCAGATGACTATTTACTCATATGAGGAAGACGAAAATGGCTAAAAATACAACGACGCTTTATATCAGTGATACCGGCATCCGCCTGATGGTCACCCGCGGCAAGCGCATTTCCAAGATGGCCTACATGCCGCTGGACCTGAACCTGACGGATCTCGGCAACGAAGAGAGAGAGGCCGACCTGGCCAACAAGATCAAGCTCCTGTTCAAGAGCAACCGGATCGGCGCCGGAAAGATCATCCTGGGGATAAGCGGCCTGCACTGCCTGACCCGGCCGGTGTCCCTGCCGGAGCTGCCCAAGGCGATGGTCGAAGAGGCGATAACCCGGGAAGCGAAAAGGGTATTGCCGATTCCCCTCGAGCAGCTTTATATATCGTGGCAGATAATCTCGACGGCGGAGGGGAAAATCCAGGTATTCGTGGTGGCGATACCCAAGTACATCGCCGATACCCTGGTAAAGATACTGAACAGGATCGGGTTCAAACCGTACCTCATGGACATCAAGCCGCTCGCCCTGGCGAGGGTCTCCCCCGAGTATACCGCGATACTGGTCGATATCCAGCCGAAGGAATTCGATATCATTATCCTGTCCACGGGAATCCCCAAGACCATCCGCACCGTCTCCTTCCCGCAGGAATACCTGGCCCAGACCGACCGGCTTTCAATCGTCAGGGACGAGCTCAAGCGGACGATACAGTTCTATAATTCGAACAACCCGGACAGTCTCATCCAGCCGAATACCGCGATGCTCGTCTCCGGCGACCTCACCGACGAGGCCGATATAATAGAATACCTGACCCAGGAACTGGGATATACCACCTCTCTGCTGGTTTCTCCGCTGAAGTGCGTAAAACAGCTCGACCCGTCACATCACCTGACAAACGTAGGGCTGGCGCTGAAAGAAATGCCCGGCGACGCGGGGAGATCGTTACCCAATTTCAATACCCTGCCGGCGCCCTATCTGCCCAAGCAGATATCGCGCAGCCGCCTGCTGGCCGTGCCCGCCGGGGTCGCCGCCCTGGGGGTGGTCGTTTTACTGGTGTTCATGGTCCAGAACGCCGCCGCTAAAATCGAACAGGACCAGCTCGAGCTCGACGCCACCCGGCTGCTCCTGGAACAAAAACAGACCCAGAAGATCCAGTTGCGGGAAAACATCTCCGCGGTGGAAGCCGACCTGGCCGAGATCGGGGTCCGGCACGATGCCGTTATCACCGCCCTGGACAGCCTGACCGACCAGGGGCTCTTAATGAACGGCGACCTCAACGCGACCGTGAACAACATCGTCACCAACCTGGCGCTGCACCGCATCATCCATGAAGGGGACGCGCTGATGCTGACCGGAGAAGCGGTAACCGAGGCAGAGGTCATGCAGTACGTCCGCAATCTCCAGTCCACCGGAAGGTTCTCGGAGATAACCATCGCCAATATCACCAGGAATACTCCCAGCGATAATGAGAGCGAATACATGAGCTACTCCCTGGCTCTCAAGCTGGATAGGGGGCAATAATGGCAGATATCGTTGCGCTGTTAAAACTTGCCAAGTCGAGAAACGCCTCCGATCTACACCTGGTAGCGGACCGCCCGCCGCTGCTCCGCATCAACGGGAGCCTGCTGCCGGTCGGCGAGCTGCCCCCGTTATCAGCCGAGGACGTTGCGCAGGCGCTGCGCCAGGCGGCCACCGACAAAGGGATAGCCGAGTTCGAGCGCTGCATGGAGCTCGATTTCGGGCTTACTCTGCCTGACGTCGGCCGGATTCGTTTTAATGCCGCCAGGCAGCGCGGGTCGGTCAGTATTGTCATGCGTCTGCTGCCGATGGTGATACCCGAACCCGATTTCCTGGGACTGCCCAAAATCTGCACGGAACTTATCATGCGGCCGAGGGGGCTGGTGATCATCAGCGGTCCCACCGGAAGCGGTAAATCGACGACCCTGGCTTCGATGATCGATTATCTTAACAAGGTTGAAAGCCGGCGCGTGGTGACTATCGAAGATCCTATCGAGTACACCTATGAAAACAAAAGGTGCACCATCACCCAGAGGGAAATCGGCACGGACACCGTTTGCTTCGCCGACGCCCTGAGGCACGTGCTGAGGCAGGACCCGGACGTTATCCTCGTCGGCGAGATGAGGGACCTGGAAACGGCCTCGGCCGCCCTGACGGTAGCGGAGACCGGCCACCTGGTATTGACGACCGGCCACGCCCCCAGCGCTTACCAGGCCATAGAGAGGGTGACCAGCCTGTTCCCGCCCCACGAGCGCTTCCTGGCCCAGGCGAGGCTGGCCTCGCTGCTGCTGGGCATCCTGTGCCAGGCGCTGGTGCCCAAGGCCGACGGCTCGGGCAGGGTGGCCGCCATCGAGGTCATGATGGCCAACGCCGCGGTCAGGAACCTGATCCGTGAAGGCAAGAGCTTCCAGCTGCCCAACGTCATCCGCATGAACAGCAACAACGGCATGGAGCTGCTCGACCAGGCGCTGGTCAGGCTGTACCGCGACGGGGTCATCACCAAGGAGCGCGTCTACGAGTTCTGCAACGACCCCGATGAGATAACCAAGCTGGCGGGTGAAAGGGTGACCAAGTCACAGGACGATATGGACCTGGCGATGCATACACAATTTACCTAAGCATTTTTTTGCTATTATCCGAGAGTCCCGAGTCAATCGGGACTCTTTTTTTATCTCCTCTGATGTTTTTTACTTGCCTCGTTTCCACTTTATAAGCTAAACTTGTAGAAATAACGGCAACCAAAAGGAGCCTTGCTTGGCGGATATTCGCCCGTTCCGCGGCGTGCGCTATAATCCGGCGCTGGTGAAAGACCTGGCACGGGTCATCTGTCCGCCTTACGATATCATCCCCTCCCAGCTACAGCAGGAGCTGTATAAGCGCAGCGACTTTAATTTCATCCGCATCGAGTACGGCCGGGAGCTGCCGCAGGACAAGGATACCGACAATCGCTATACCAGGGCCGCGGCCACGCTGAAAAGATGGCTGGAGCAGGGCATCCTCAAGGCGGATGATAAGCCGTGCCTGTACATCGACGACCACCGGTTCACGCTCCGGGGCAAGACCTGCCGCCGCCGCAGCATCAACTGCCTGGTCAAGCTGGAGGAATGGGACAAGATGATCGTCCGCCCGCACGAGGGCACTCTTTCCCGGCCGAAAAGCGACCGCCTGAACCTTCTGTGGGCGCTGCAGGCCGATACCAGCCCCGTCATGGCCTTGTATGAAGACAGCGATAAGCAGATTTCCACGCTGTTGAATAAGCCCGACCGCGAAGGAACTGACCTGGACATAAAACTCAAGGACGGTGAAAGCCACCGCATCCGCGTGGTCAGTGATACCGAAACCAACAGTCGCGTGCACGATTACTTTGCCGGGCAGCCGCTGTATATCGCCGACGGGCAC
>JBFYTX010000054.1:0-6038 GCA_041300345.1 Dehalococcoidales bacterium
ATCGCTGAACTCCGCGGTCAAGTCCAGCGGATAGGCGGCCGCCACCGCGAAGGGGAGAAAGTCGGCCGCGACCTCGGCGTTGGGCAGGACCTGGTAGACCAGCAGTTTAGCCGAGGGCGCCATCAGGGGCGTGACGCTGAAGGAGATGTCATCATCGGTGGTATAGTCGGAAAAGACCACCGCCCCCCGCGAAATCACCTCATAGTAAAAATGCATGGCGCGGTCGGTGGAATACACCCTGAAGGCAATCTTATCGCCGATCTCCGCCGTTCCTTCGCTGACCTGTTCCAGGTGAATAAAGTTGCCGGAAGGCGAGTACGAGGACTGCAAAGTGCGCGAGGCATAGGCCTCGCCGGAGCTGGCTTCAACCATCATCGCGATGGCTTCCGCCGGCGGGGCCAGCTCCAGGACCGCTTTACCATGTTCGGTGTTGATCTCTTGAGTGTCCATGTCGACGTCCTGGAAATTCTGGTCCATATAAGTAATAGTAACGTTTACCTTGCTATCGACGGGCTGGTTGCCCGGCGTCTCGGTGAGGACCAGGAAACTAAAAGGCAGGCCGGGTTTGAAGACCGAGCCTTCCGGAATTAGCTGAAGGTTTACCGAGGACCGGGCCACGGTGAGGATTCGACTGGTCTTCTCCATGTAGCCGGTCGATTCTTCGGTGACGGTTATGTCAAGCTGTATATTCCCCTGCCCGCCGGAGGCGGGCGTGCCCACCACGTATCGGGCGGGCGGCAGCTCGAATTCTATCTGACCGTCGATGTCTTCGGTTAAGGTAGCGTAGGCTTCCCACTGCCCGACGTAGCGGCTGGCGACAATGGTCACCTCGCCCTCGACCGGTTTGCCGAAGCTGTATTCCGAGCCGATAGTGCCCTCTATCGGCTCGTTGACCAGGAACCATTCTTTTGGTAGGTCGACCGATACCTCGTATTTAGGCAGGACGTATTCCTCGACCCTGACGTCAAGCTGACTCCGGGCTTTGTCGGTGACGGCGTTGATTTTCCAGACGCCCAGGTTCGGCTCATCGGAGAGGGGCAGGTCGACGCCGGCCATGCCGTATTCATCAGTGGTCACTTCGGAGTGGAATATCTTGATGCCTTTAGCATCTAGCACGTCCACGGTCACCGGCTCGGTCACTGGCTTGAGCTCGGGGTCGAGGGTGAGGACGCGCATGCGGATGGTCTGGCCGGGCTTGTAAATCGGCTTATCGGTCTCCACGAAGACCAGGAAGCTGTTTTCGATGTTGATGCTGGCTTTATCGGAGAAACGGCTGCCCTTGACCTGTATTTCGTACTGGCCATCGGCCACGTCGGGGACATCGAGGGCGATCGTCCCGCGGCCGTCGACGGTCTGCGAGGCGCTGGCGACCTCCTTACCGTCTTTCAGAAGGATAACTTTTATCTTTTCTTTAGCCAGGTCATCGCCGGCGAAAAGCGCCAGCGAGATGGCCTCGGTGCGTCCGCTGTGCAGGACGTCCGGCAGGATAGCGACGTAGCTGCTGGCGGCCGCCTTCGGCGCGCCGCAGGAAGGCGCCAGCGTGACGATAAACGTCAGCGCCATAATGAGACCCAGGACTTTAAGAAAAACACCGTGTTTCATAATTGACCTCCCCGGTCGATAATCATTACTCTGCTGTTGTACTCTATATAACGCCGCGCTGCGGAAAAAGTTGTTTTGACATGAAATCAAATCGTGCGTACAATGAAATAAGTAAATAAAAAAAAGGGGAGTAAAATGGCAGGCGGATACATGGGAAAAATACTCTGGGTGAATCTCTCAACGGGAATAATCAAGGAAGAAGCGCTCGATGTGAAACTGTGCCGCGACTTCGTCGGGGGGTACGGCATCGGGGCTAAGATACTCTACGACCATATGAAACCGGGGGCAGACCCGCTGGGACCGGGGAATATCCTGGGACTGATGACGGGGCCTTTCACCGGCACCCCCATTCCTTCCGGGGCGCGATATGCCGCCGTCGGCAAGTCGCCGCTTACCGGCGGCTGGGGCGACGCCAACTCCGGCGGGTTCTTCGGACCTTATCTCAAGTTCGCCGGCTACGACGGTGTGTTTTTCACCGGCATATCAAAGAAGCCGGTGTACCTGCTCATCGACGAAGGCAAAGCGGAGCTTAAAGACGCCGCCCATCTCTGGGGAAAAGACGCCTACGAGACCGAGGACACGCTTGAAGCCGAGTACGGCAAGAACAGCCGCGTGGCCTGCATCGGCCCGGCCGGCGAAAATCAATCGCTTATCGCTTCAATCATGACCGACCACGGTTCGGCGGCCGGCCGCTCGGGGCTGGGGGCGGTGATGGGCTCTAAAAAACTGAAGGCCGTCGTGGCTAGGGGCACCATGACGGTCCCCGTGGCGGATAAAGAAGCCGCCGAAAGACTGAGGAAAGAGCACGTCAAGGACCTGATGAAAGCGCCCGGCATGGGCGGTCTCAAGAGCCTGCACCGGTTCGGCACGTCATTTATGACGTCAATGTCGGCCCACAGCGGCGATACGCCGGTCAGGAACTGGGGCGGCGTCGGCGTTGTAGACCTGCCGGATGTGGAAGGACTCAAGGCGGAGGTTCTGGAAACATACGTGGAAAAGCTGACCGGCTGCTGGCATTGCCCGGTGGCCTGCAAAGCCATCCTGAAAGAGGGCACCGGCGAGTACAGCTATCCCGCCGGCATCAGGCGCCCGGAATACGAGACACAGGGGAGTTTCGGCACCATGTGCCTTAACAGCAACACGGAGTCGATCAATAAAGTTAACGACATCTGCAACCGTTACGGGTTGGACACGATATCGGCCGGCACCGTGGTGGCCTTTGCCATCGAGCTTTACGAAAACGGCATTATCAGCAAAAAGGACACCGGCGGCATCGCGCTTAAGTGGGGCGATCATAAAGCGATCGTGGCCCTGACAGAAAAAATCGGGAAGAGGGAAGACATCGGCGATAAGCTCGCCGACGGCGTTAAAGTGGCCGCCAAGAAAATCGGCAAAGGGGCGAAGAGGTTCGCCGTGCACGTCGGGGGGCAGGAAGTGGGGATGCACGATCCCAAGCTGGCGGGTTTCGGCCCGTTTGCCGGGGCACGCTACCAGATGGACGCCACGCCGGGCCGCCATACCCAGGGTTTCGGGCCGGGGAACTTTTCCAGCCATATAATCAACGCCAGCGGGCTTTGCCTCATCGGGTTCGGCTTCGGGGGAGGTCCCGCCAAGCTGGTGGATTTCCTTAACGCCGTGACCGGCTCTAACTATACTCTCGAGGAAGTACTTAAAGCGGGCGAGAGAATAGCCGTCATCAGGCATCTTTTCAATCTCCGCGAGGGCATTAAGGAACTGGACTGGACGCCGCATCCCAGAGTCACTGGCAATCCCGCTCAAAAAGAAGGACCGCTCCGGGGCGTCACCATCGACCAGAAAGGGCAGGTATATTGGAACCTCGGCGCCCTCGACTGGGACTTCAAGACGACCAAGCCCAGCAAGAAAAAACTGGAAGAGCTCGGCTTTGACGAAATCGCTAAAGAGCTGTGGCCGCCGCCGAAGTTTCCCTTCGGGCCCCCTCGATAGCCCGTATACGGCGTAGCTGAGCATTTTTGTATTATCCGGTCGGCGCTGGTATAATCATGATAATATTTTTGACTCGTTCGGAAAGGAATGTTTAGAGAATGACTGAGAAGGCCTGGACGGAGATGACACCTGAAGAAAAGAGAGCCTATCGGCTGAACGGCTGGCTGAACAACTGGGGGAACAAGTTCCCCACCCCCGAAGCAGAAAAAGCCTATAAGACAAGGGTGCAGCGGCTGGTAGACGTTTATAACGTTAGAGAGCCGGACCGTGTTCCCGTGAACGTGCCGGTGGGTAATCTGCCCCTGAAAATGGCTGGCCTTACCGCCTACGACGCCATGTATAACACCGAGAAAGCGCTCCAGGCCTCGGCTGATTTCAATAGCAAGTACGCGGAAGAGCTGGAAACGGCGGCGGGCTTTTTCTATTCGCCGGGGCAGGTCCTGGATATACTGGACTATAAGCTCTACGCCTGGCCGGGGCACGGCATCGCCAAAGACGGCACGACCTGGCAGTTTATCGAGGGCGAGTATATGACGGAGGAAGAGTACGACGACCTCATCCGCGACCCATCCGATTTCTGGATAAGGACTTACCTGCCCCGCATCTTCGGCGCGCTGGAGCCCATGAGGATGTTCCAGCCCTTCACCAATATCACCGAAAACGTCCATGTCAGCCAGTTCATGCCGCTGGCCTCGCCGCAAATGCAGACGATGCTCCAGAAAATGCTCGACGCGGGCAGGGAATACCAGAGGCTGATGCAGATAATGATGAAGGCCGGTCAGGGGGGGACGTCGCTCGCGTTTATGGGCGGCGGGTTCGCCAAGGCGCCTTTCGATACCCTCGGAGATACGCTGCGCGGCACCAGCGCCATCATGAAGGACATGTTCCGCCGGCCGGAAAAATTGCTTAAAGCCCTGGACGTGCTGGCGGACCTCCAGATAAGCACGGTGTTAAAGTCAGCCAACATCCAGAGACTGACCACCGTGATGTATCCCCTGCACAAGGGCGCGGACGGCTGGATGTCCCAGAAAGCCTTCGACACGTTCTACTGGCCCTCGATGAAAAAGGTCATGGACGCGTTTATCAAGGAAGGCCTGATACAGGTCCTGTTCGCTGAAGGCAGCTATAATACCCGTTTGGAATACGTCGGGGACTTCCCCAGGGGGTCGGTCGTCTGGTACTTCGACCGCACGGACATGAACCGTGCCAAGCAGGTCCTCGGCAAGAAATTCTGCCTACAGGGCAACGTGCCGACTTCCCTGCTGGTCACCGGCCAGCCGCAGGAAGTCAAAGAGTACTGCCGCAAGCTGATACAGGAAGTCGGCAAGGGCGGCGGGTTTATCCTTGCCCCCGGCGCTATGCCGGACAATCCCAGGCTGGAAAATCTCTATGCGATGATGGCGGCGGTCCGGGAATACGGCTGGTATCGTAAATAGCGTAAGGCTGTAATTTTCGACATGGAAGAATACGGCGCGGTCAACATCATTATCGATACCTGCAACGCCTGCGGCGTGGAGTTCCTGTTCTTCAACCCGGGCATCGATAACGTCCCCCTGCTGGAAACGGTATCCAGGTTCCGCACCTCCGGCCGGAAAACGCCGCGGGGCATCCTCTGCCTGGACGAGTTCGTCGCCATGACGGCCGCCCACGGCAACTACATGGCCTCGGGCAAGCCGCAGGCGGTCTCGGTGCATTCCGAGCTCGGCGTATTACAAATCGGCGGCGCCCTGCACAACGCTCAGTGGGGCAAGGTGCCGGTGGTGTTTTTCACGGAGATCCTGGGGACGCCGCAGCGACCCGTATGGAACGGTACGGCCTTCGACCAGGGCAGCATGGTGCGCAACTTCGTCAAGTGGGACCACCAGCTTACCGCCGGCGAGGACATCGGCGAGGCCTTTTATAAAGCCTTCAGCATCGCGGCCAGCGAGCCGTGCGGTCCGGTCTACCTGGCCGTGCCGCGGGAGACGCTCTGGAGCAAGGGCGAAAGCCGGGCCGGGCGGCCATATCAAACCTCGATAGAAAAACCGCCCTCGGCCGACCCCTCTTTACTCAACAAAGCCGCTGATATACTCATTAATGCGGAAAGTCCGCTTATCGTCACCGGTTACTCCGGCAGAAACTTAAATACGGTTGCTGCGCTGGTAGAGCTGGCGGAGACGCTGGCGGCGCGGGTGCTGACCGCGGACGTGCTGGTAAACTTCCCTAACACTCACCCGATGGCGGCGTACTTGCCGCCGGCGGCCGGCTTCGGCAACCCGTTACTCACCCAGGCCGATGCGATATTAGCCATAGATTTCGATATGCACTATGCATCGGGGCCGTCCCAGCTAATGCCCGGTGTAAAAATAGTCCACATAGACGTCGATACCGTAAAAAAAGGCCTGCCGCTCTGGGGCAGAAAGCCGGATATCCTCGTTAAAGCCGACTCCGCCCTGGCGGTACCGGCGCTGACCGGAATCATCAAAGAAAAG
>JBFYTX010000081.1:0-5932 GCA_041300345.1 Dehalococcoidales bacterium
GGTATCGCCTTTAGCCACCCCGACCAGCACCACCAGCCCCCGCCCGATCCGCCCGACCTCAATGCCGCCGACGGCGACCGAGGCCCGGCCGACCCGCTGCACCAGGGCTTTCACTTCGGGGCCTTGCCGGCCGCCGACTCGCCCGGACTTTTGCCAGCCCCCGACTCGCCCGGGCTCTTGCCGGCCGCCGACTCGCCGGTGCCTTTCGAAGGGGAATTTTTCTCCGAAGGGCGGTGGTCGGTGACATAAAAGCCTCTCCCCTTGAAGATGATGGGGGAGGCGTGAAAAACGCGGCGGGCGGCCTCCTTACACTCGGGGCATTTGGCCTGCGGCTTGTCCTTAAAGCCCTGCTTCACCTCGAAACGGTGACCGCAGCGGCCGCATTCGTATTCATAAACGGGCATGGGAAAACACCTCACACAACGGGTCCACTACATACAATTTTACATCATGCCCGCGCGCCAGACAAGCTGAAAGCGATATAAAAGAGGCGCCCGAGTGCGTTGCCGGAGAGGCTGCGGTCTGCTATACTTATCTGGACGCCCCCATCGTCTAGTGGCCTAGGACATCGGCCTTTCAAGCCGGCAACATGGATTCGAATTCCATTGGGGGCATTTCTATTTTCGCCATGGGCGCCCGGGTGGCGAATGCAGGCTGGAGTAGGTCGCCCGGGGATTGCCCAGGCATCCCGGCGGCGGTCGCAACTCAGGTCCCTGCGGGGACTCTTTCAATATGGCTTTTTCCGGTTTGACTTCTTCCGGCATGGCTTTATCGGGCGGGGCTTCGTCTAAAGGGAGCGGCGGGGCAGCCGGCTTTTTGCCTTCCAGTTCTTCTTTTACCTGTAACACCAGCTGCGTCCTTTTTTCGAGGTCGGTTACCACCTTCTCCACCCCGGAGACCTCTTCCTCAGGTTTTGCCTTAGCGAAAGCAGGTGACATCCGGTGCAGGATCTGGTTCTGCTCGACGGCGCTGTCGCGCAAGGCCTGGGACGCCTCGCTGAGGCCCCTGATGGCGGAGGTATGACTTTCCAGGTGGTGGGCATACTGCTGGATAGCCCCGGCGAAGAACTCGATCGCCTTTTCCGTACCTTCAAATCGATGGGAGAGCTCCTGGCTGGCACGGTGGGTTTCCTCGACGATTGGGGCGACGGACTCACGGTAACGACCACGGAAAGCGGCGATTATCTCGTTGAGGTAAAGCAGCAAAGCCAGGAAAACGATAATGGCGTAGGTGATGATAATGAGAGGCAACCCGGCGGAACGGACCTCCTCGACGATACCGGCCCCGAGGACCGGGGCAAACGGCAGCAGCCCCCAGGCATACAGGTAGCCCGCCGCGCAGACAAGTATGATAAAGACCAGCAGCAAAGCCCGTTTCATCTCACTTTTTACCCTGCCCCGTTTTTCAGCCAGTCAAATCGCCGTTACATCATAGTGAAGATAAATTATGTAAGTATAGTTACAGGCAACATCATTGTAAATAAGTGGAAAGAGAATTTCAACCCCGGCAGACTTTCCCCTCTCACCTATATAAATAAGCAAAAAAGTACCATTTACCATGATCATTTTAATACTCACCCCCTCTATCCCCCTCTCAGACTGTGTCATTGTTAAAGCCCCGGAACACCGTATGTCTGAGAAGGGGAGGAAATAGAAAGAGGGGTCTGCACCCCTCTTAGACGCCCCAGCGGATACCAGTAACTAAAGGGGGAAAGAAGTTGAGAGGGGCGCTAGCCCCTCTCGGCGAGACTACTCCCCTCAGGAAACAGAGTCTATAAGAGTGTTTACTCCTGCCAGGGGGCATTAAGAGGGAGTTTCGCTCCCTCTTTAATTCTCTCCCCCTCTCAAACAAAGCATCTCCGAGTAGTAATAATGAACCTGTTTGAGAGGGGGAACACAAGGGGGTGAGCAAGCTAGAGGTGACTGGAAAAGGAAATTACCGTAAAGACGCGCCAGCCGGCGCGAGGGCGGCGACGGAGGCGGGGACATTGATCATACCATATCCCGTACCGTCGAGGGCAAGAACCTCGCAGCCGGACTCAATAGCCGCCAGGACCTCATCGTTGAGAAAGCCGTTGCCATTAGTATCAACGGCCATGGAGAACAGCAAAGCCGCCAGCCCGCTGACATAGGCGGTAGCGAAAGACGTGCCGTGCTTGTAGCCGTAGTTATCGCCGGGGAGGGCGGCATAGATCTCAAGGCCGGGCGCGGCGCAATCCACCCAGTCGCCGTAATTAGCCAGTGGGGCCAGCGCGCCGCTTTCCTGCACGGCGGTCACCGCCAGGCTGTTAGCGCAGGCAGCCGGATAAACCCGCACGGAATTACCGTCGTTACCGGCGGCCGCGACAACCAGCGCGCCATGACTCCAGGCGTAGTCGACGGCCTCCTCTAAAACTGTGGAAGCGTCCTTCATCTCGATGCTGACATTGATCACCAGGGCGCCGTGGTTGACGGCCCAGATAATGCCCTCGACGAGGGCCGAGAGCCGGCATTTTCCATCATCATCGGCCACCTTAACGTTAAGTAAAAGGCTATCCGGCGCCAGACCGATCACACCCAGGCCGTTAGCGGCATCGGCGGCGATGATGCCGGCGATAGGAGTACCGTGACCATAGACATCGCCGGGGGAGCTACCGGAGAAATCGATCTCCGCCGCGACCCGTCCGGCGAGGTCCTCGTGGTCAATATCGATGCCGGTATCCAGCACCGCCACCAGGACCGGGGAACCGGAACCGGCCGTCCAGGCTACCGGCAAAGCCTGGATCCTCTCCATAGCCCACCGGTCGTCCGAATACAAGATGGACGAAGCATCGGCGGGAGGAGCGAGGTCGTCGTTGTTTGCCGCCTCAAGCAGCACGGTGTCCCGAAGCAGCGAGTCCAGGCGCGCGGAAACACCGGAGGCCGGGTTATCGCCAACGGAGACCGCGTAGCTCACGCTGACCCCCTGCCAGCCGGCAAAGACACTGACGAAAACCAACGCCAGCAACAGGCAAGTCCTTCTCGATATCGCCATGATACCTTATCTTATTCACAGACCCCCTCACCAAAGAATCACCCAATAGTCACGAAAAGGGGATATTTTGGTAGCCGGTACTAAAGGGGGAGCCGAGTCCGCCGCCGCTATTTTCCGCGACACTAATTAACACAAACGTATCTTTTTACACTTATACTGCCTAATAGTCAGCTATCTCCCAGTCTTTACGCCGGCGAGGAGTTCTCTGACCGTTTTTAAACCTCATTAATACCCGTTTCTAACCGGCCGCTACTAGCATTAGTATGAGTCCAACCGTAAAGTAGCTTCGCCAATGCCAGCGAGAAATACGGCAAGGACCAAGATAACGACACTCTCACCGGAGGATGACGACGGGGGACAGAGAATGAAAAGGCTTTCGATCCTGATCATACTGGCGCTGCTGATGCAGGTATTTTTCCCGCAGGCCGCGGCGGCCTGCGACGCGCAGATATCCGTAGACCCGGCGTTCGTCGACTTCGGGCCCGTAGCCGTAAACACGATAAGCCCGCCGCGTACGGTGACGGTGACCAATAGCGGCACGGATAACCTCACCATTGGCTACCTGGATATCGACGGGCCGGACGCCATCATGTTCGCCATCACGAGCGTCAACTCAACCGTCAACGTGATACCGCCGGGCACATCGGTAACCGGCACCATACAGTTCAGGCCCGACTCCACCGGAGATAAGACGGCCAGGCTGCGAATCTGCTCCAACGACCCTGACAACCAGTGGATCTATGTCCCGATGAGCGGCAGGGGCACTCACGAACCGGATATTACCGTGGCGCCGACGACGCTCGACTTCGGCAACGTACAGGTCGGCGAGACCAGCATCACGCGAGCTGTTACCGTCAGCAACAACGGCACGGCCAAGCTTATCATCAACGGCATTACATTGACCGGCAGCCAGTTCGAGATAACAGGAGGACTGGTCCCGGGCAATACGCTCGCCGCGGGGGCTTCGGGCACCATCAGCCTGGTGTTCAAGCCGACTTCCACCGGTCCGCATTCCGGCACGCTGACGATCACCTCTAACGACCCGGACGAAAGCTCGCTCGACGTGGCGCTACTCGGCACGGGCACCGAAGGGTCGGTAACACCGGATATCACCGTTTTTCCGACGACAATCGATTTCAGCAACGTGCTGGTCGGCGCCGACAGCGCCACGAAGACCGTCACGATAAGTAACAACGGCACCGCCAACCTGGTTATCGCTACGCTCGATTTCAGCGATAGCCAGTTCCGGACCACCGGAGGCATGGCGCCCGGCGACGCGCTGGCCCCAGGGGCCTCAGCGACGATTTCACTAGTGTTCCGGCCGTCGGCGCTCGGGCCTCAGACGGCCACGCTGACGATAACCTCGAACGACCCGGACGAAGGCTCGATAGACGTAGGTCTGAGCGGCAGGGGCAGCTCCGCCACGGCCGATCTTAATATTTCCATAACGGACAGCCCCGACCCGGCCCGGTACGGCGAGAATATCATCTATACGATAACGGTCACCAACCAGGGCCCGCAAAACGCCACCGGGGTACAGGCAGACACGTTACTGCCGCTTAATGTAGAGTTCATTTCCGCCAGCACCGCGACCGGCACCGCCGGCGAATCCGGCGGCAGCGTCAGCTGGAGCATCGGTGACCTGGCCGGCGGCGTCTCCGCCATTTTGAATATCACGGTTACCTTAAAGGCGCAAGCGCTGATATCCGGTGCGACCCTTAACATCCTGGCCGGTGTCACCGGGAACGAGTACGACCCCGACCCCGGCGACAATACCGACAGCGAAAGCACTGCCATATTATCGACCGACCTACTGGTAACCAAGACGGGCGTCCCCGACACCATCGGATTCAGCAATAACGTCAGCTGGACGGTCACGGTAACGAACAACGGCCCCAATGCCGCCACGAACGTGGTGGTCATCGACTCGTACGTTACGTCATACACGACCATCCACAGCGTAACGCCATCGGCGGGATCGATAATCCCGGCGCCGCCAGCATGGCTAGCGGCCTTCGCCACCGAGACGGGCCTGCCCATCGTAACGCCGCCGACGGACTACTCGCTGCTGCTGTGGGACGCAGGTGACCTGGCCAGCGGGGCCTCAGCGAACATGACCATTACTGCTTCGGGCAATTTCGGGCTGCCGCCGTCGTTCCCGCTCCCCCTGCTCGCTCTCCTGGGGCCGACGACGCTGCCAAGCTTTATCCTGCCCAACAGCGCGATGGTGTTGAGCACGCTGGGAGACCCCAACTACGGCAATAACTCAGCTTACGTGACCACCGGCGTCGACCCGGGGTTCCCTGAAGCCGACCTGGCCATCACTAAGACCGACAGCCCTGACCCGGTCATCCCGGGGGATGACATCACCTACACCATTCAAATACATAACAACGGGACAGAGAACGCCACGGGCGTCTTTGTGCTGGATGTCTTTTATACGCCGCAACTAACCTATCAATCGGCGACGCCATCCATAGGCACCGCCGGCACGACGCTGCCGGCCTGGTTGAGCGCTTTAGTAAGCAGCGATCCCAATATTGGTTATGTATACTGGGAAGTCGGTGACATGGCCAGCGGCGAGACGGCCACGCTAACACTGGTAGCGACCGTAAACGCCGTCATACCTCTTTCAACCTATATCATCAATGGAGCTACAGTATCAGGGCCGGTAATAGACACCGACACATCGAATAACTACGCGCTTGAGTTCACGTCCATCGCCAGCGCGGACCTGGCGATTATAAAAACAGACAGCCCCGACCCGGTAGCGGCCGGCGGCAGCCTGACTTACACCATCACGGTCGTCAATAACGGCCCGTTCGACGCCACCGGCGTCATCGTCACCGATGCGCTGCCGGCCGGTGTGACCTACATTTCAAATACGCCGTCGACGGGGACAGCCAGCATTGCCGCGAGC
>JBFYTX010000115.1:0-2653 GCA_041300345.1 Dehalococcoidales bacterium
CCCAGCAGAACTACTGCAAGCAGCGGGGCGCTGCTAAAGAGGACCTGGTGGCCGGCCTGGCTTTTTCGGTCGTGAAAAATTACCTGAACAAGGTGGTCGAAGACCGTAAAATCGGCGACCATATCCTGTTCCAGGGCGGCACCGCCTTCAACCGTGCCATGAAAGCCGCCTTCGAAGCTGTTTTAGGCAAGAAAATCACCGTACCGCCCCAGCATGATATACTGGGCGCAGTCGGCGTGGCTATGCTGGCTAAAGACGAAATAGCCGAAAGCGGCAAAAAGACGCGCTTCCGCGGCTTCGACCTTGCCGACCGCAAATACGAGCTTTCATCTTTTGAATGCCAGGCCTGCTCCAACCGGTGTGAAATCCATAAAGTAGTGTTCACGGGAGAAAAACCCCTCTTCTACGGCTCGCGCTGCGGCAAGTGGGACAGCGCCGAACAGAAAGAAAAACGCCAATCATCCAAAATCCCGCACCTCTTCGAAGAGCGCATTAAAAAGCTCATGGAAACCTACGCTAAAGACAAACCGGATAAGCCGAACGGCAAGACCGTGGGCATTCCCCGCGTGCTTTTCTTCCACGAGCTTTATCCCCTCTGGAAAGCTTTTTTCACCGAGCTCGGCTTCCAGGTGGTGCTCTCCGACCCCACCAACCGCCAGATTATCCGCCAGGGCGTGGAAAACATCGTCGAAGAGCCGTGCCTGCCTATCAAGCTGGCCCACGGCCACATGCTTAACCTGCTGGCTAAAGAGCCGGATTTCATCTTCCTGCCGGTGCAGTGCACCATGGAAAAGCTCTCTGATGATTTCAATAAATCGTGGAACTGCCCGCTGACACAAAGCCTGTCATATATCATGATGAGTTCCACCCATATCCATGAAGCTATTACAACGCCTAAGGGAAAAGCCGTGAAGGTCTTGCGCCCCGTCATTCACCCCGACCGCGGCCGGGAGTGGCTGAAAAAGGTGCTGGTAACCGCCGCTAAGGATGCCGGTATCGAGGACGGCGCCAATATCGACCGCGCCATCGAGGCCGGATACTCCGCCATCGATTCATTTAACGACTGGCAGCAGCAGCGCGGACGCGAAGTCCTGGAACAGCTTAAACCCGGTGAGAAAGCCATCGTCGTCGTCGGGCGGGCTTACAACACTTACGATGAAGCCATGACGCTCAATATCCCGGAAAAGCTCCGCGACCTCAATATGCTGGCTATACCCATCGACTTCCTGCCGCTCAAATCCGTGGCCGGAGAAGTCAGCAAAGTCCACCCCAACATGTACTGGAAAGCCGGGCAGAAGATACTTTGCGCGGGCTATATCATCGCCCATGACCCGCGCCTGTTCGGGCTTTATGTCACGAACTTTGCCTGCGGCCCCGATTCATATTTAACCAAGTTCTTCAGCAAAGAGACCGAGGGCAAGCCGTTCCTGACGATAGAAATCGACGAGCATTCAGCAGACGCGGGCATCATCACCCGCTGCGAGGCTTTCATCGATACGATACGCAACGCCAGCACCCGCGGTATGAGCAAACCTATACCGCTGGTCAGCATCTCGTCCAACCACCACGGCAGCCGCCGCATTTATGTTCCGTACATGATAGACCACGGCTACGCTTTAGCTGCCGCCATGCGCGCCTGCGGCGTCGACGCGGAAGCTTTACCGGAATCGGACGAGATGACGCTGGAAATCGGGCGTAAATATACCACCGGCAAGGAGTGCTACCCGAGCATTATCACCACGGGGGATATCGTAAAAAAGACCATGGCGCCGGACTTCGACCCCGCCCACGCCGCCTTTTTCATGCCGAGCGCCAGCGGCCCCTGCCGCTTCGGGCAGTATAACCGCCTCCACCGCCTGATTCTCGACGAAATCGGATTAGAGCAGGTGCCCGTCCTCGTCTTCGACCAGACAGGGGGCTACCACAAGGACATGGCCGCTTTAGGAAGGGATTTCCGCCTCCACGCCTGGCGGGGCATCGCCACGCTCGATTCCATTCACAAGCTCGTACTGCAAAAACGCCCTTACGAAGTAAACACGGGAGAGACCGATGCCGTCTACAAGGAACAACTCGATATCCTGATCAAGACGGTCGGACAGGACGCCGGGAAGTTAAAAGAATTTTCCGGCCGGGCCCGGCGCGCTTTCGACGCGATCAAGACCGATAAGAATCTGCACAAACCGCGCATCGGCGTCGACGGCGAGATATACGACCGAAGCAACCAGTTCGCAAATGACGGGCTCGTGCGCCGTCTGGAAGCCCTCGGCGCGCAGTGCGGCCTCCCGCCCCTGGAAGAATGGATGGACTACACCGACCACCAGCGCCGCCGCCGCAACCGCAAGCACATCGAAGGCGGCTGGCGCGACTGGGCCAAGCAGAAACTGACGGAAATCGTGCAGGAAAGGGTCGCCGAGCCTATCCGCAAGCAGTTCGACATCTCGATTGAATCATTTACCCGCGAACTTCCAACCCAGGCGATTATCGATAAAGGCCATACCTACCTCACCCCCGCCGTTGAAGGCGAGGCCATCCTGAGCATGGGCAGAGTGGTGGAATACGCCGAGCACGGCTTCGACGGCATCGTCAATGTCCTCCCCTTCGGCTGCATGCCGGGGACAATCGTAAGCCTTTTACTGCACCAGTTCCGCCGCGA
>JBFYTX010000155.1:0-7679 GCA_041300345.1 Dehalococcoidales bacterium
GCCTGGATACATAGAGAGCCGCACCCGGCGCGTGGTTGACCGTAAAGCTCTAACCTCAAGTTAGAGCTTTCGCTTTTTATCGGTGCCAAAAAACAGGTCATTTTTTACAGAAAAACAGGTAGTTTATTGTTTAAGAGCGGATACATGTGCCGTTGTTATGGCCAGTGAGGCAGGATAAGATAAAAACAGAGTAGTCGAGAACCCTCACGACTACACATTAAAGTAATTTGAAGGGGGGGGTAAAATGAAAATCTTTCGTAATATTTGTACAGCATTGCTCCTGGGCTGCAGTGCCCCGATACTCGTCTGGGTGGGAGCCGGTGCTGCGTTGTACCAGAGCCGAAAAACGTCTAACCTGTTAAAGCGGGCACTTCCGGAGCGGTCATGCTCTATCGATTCCGACTGTCCCCCGGGTTTTACCTGCGTATCCGGGCGCTGCGTGCCTCAACTATGAAACCGGCGAGGAAACCGGCACAACCCCCTGTTCCGCCTTTCGCTGCACAAGTTTGGCCAACCAGATACTCATCTCGTAGAGGACAATTAGCGGAACAGCTACAAGTATCTGATTAACAGGGTCAAAAGTAGGCGTGATGATCGCCGCCAGAACTAAAGCCAGAATGAACGCCGGCTTTCGCTTATCGGCCAGCCATTTCGGTGTGATAACCCCGAGCCTGGCCAGAAAAGTGGAAACGACCGGTATTTCAAAAACCAGTCCGATTGCCAGGAGCAGCCTGGTAACCACCGAGATATAGTTACCGATCTTTATCTGGGGAGTGGCGATATCGCTCCCGAAGGTAGTCAGGAACCTCATGCCGGGGGGCACCAGGACAAAATACCCGAAGACGACGCCGGCGATGAACATCATCCCCACCCACGGCAGTATCAAATACACATATTTCTTTTCCTTGCGGGTGAGTGCCGGCGAGACAAACATCAGGAACTGCAAAACAATATAAGGCATCGCCAGTATGATCCCGCTGGCCAGGCCTACCAGCATATAGGTGCCGATCATCTCCGTCATTTCTACGTAGATCAGGTTAATGTCGCCGGCCGGCAGTATCAGGATATGGAAAAGCTGCTTGGCGAAGATAAAAGATATACTAGTCGTCAATATCACCGCGATGACGCACTTTATCAGGCGGCTCCTGAGTTCCCGCAAATGTCCGAGGATAGGTTGCTTCCCGGTATCGCTCATTTAGTCTCCCGCTCGTTTAAAGGCCGGGCTTCCTGGGCCGAGGCGGACGTTTTCTTCTCTTCTATCTCTCCGGTTATCTGGGTCGATAGCGTGGAAGTGGCTTTCTTCAGGTTATGCATCATCCGCCCCAGCGTCCGGCTGATATCGACTATTCTTCCCGGTCCAAATATTATGATGGCAATGACCATGATCAGCAGGATTTCGCCCATACCCATGCCAAAAAATCCCATCAACTCACCTCTCTGGCCCGCTTGGTGACGGCCTTATTACAATTGCGGCCACACACGCTCATAGGTTTCTATAACCTCAGTTAATATTAAGTTCTTGCTTTGTGTCTTAGCTTTTTTGATCGGCGATTTTCTTGGTTTCCGTTGTTTCTTCGGCAGCGTCTTCGCCATGCTGTGCCTGACGGAACTGTCGAATCCCCTTACCGATAGCTCCACCTATCTGCGGCAGCTTGCCTACACCAAAGACGATCAGGACAATCAGCAGGATAAGTCCAATCTCCCAGGCTCCCATGTGAAACATAGCTCTCCTCCTTAAAATAAATACCCGAACTTTTATTTCTGTTCTTGCTTGACCATTTCGGCAACAAGGCGCGCCAGCTGTATCCGGCTGGCTCTATACCTTGAGCCCATTATTTTAACGAGATTTTTCATTATCTTATGTTCTATTGATGACCTTTCCTGGAAAATATATTCCAGATTTTTAGCCTTGATACATATAGTTTCGGCTTTCTCGACACATATCGCTGAGGTAGTAGGGGCGTTAGGTTCAAGAAAAGCGGAAAAATCCAGGATATCACCCCTGGTCAGGGTAGCGATTCTGAGTGTCTGGGCAGAGGGTGCAACCTCGACGCGCATTTCAATAGTAACTTTACCGTCATTCAAAATTTGCAGTTCATCGGATGTCATGCCCTGGATGGTACAATGCTCGCCAACCAGATAACTGCGGCGGTAGCCGTGTTTCGTTATTTGCCCTAGGTCGTCATCAGAGAGTCCGGAAAAAATTTCTACATCCCGGAGTTCATCGATCGATATTTGCCCTTGCGTGTCTATTTTAACCGTCCTCCATAATCCCGGTTCCTCCGCTGAACTGCCCCGGCGGCATATACCCGTTTTTCTGAGCCTGAATATCGAGGTCCAGGGTAAGGAAACGCTCCAGGGGCAGCAGGACATCATCCCCGGTCTGCCGCAGGTCAACCGCCTTTAAATAGTGCCGGCACCGCTCGCAGACATAAAGTCGGTAAAGCCCTTTATCATCGGGGAAATAGGCCAGGGCGTTCTGGTCCTGCGTGCCGCAGTAAGGGCATTCCAGCCGCTGGAAGAGCCATTTAGCGTCGCACCGCGAGCATAAAAGCCACCTGGCCCCCCGCTCCTTGTCGAGAAACGCCAGGTCAGGACTGCCCCCGCAAACAGGACAATAGCCGCGCCGCCACAGCTCGGTATTAATGAAGCCAAGCAGGGTTTCGGCCTGGGCTGTCAGGAAAAGCCTCAAGGCGGCCTGGATCATAAACTCCCGGAGGGCTGCGGCGGCAGCGCTATCTGCCGGCAGGGGCAAACGGGTCCCTTCGTACCAGGCCCTAACCTGCTTTTCTGTGGGTGTTGCGTCAAACTTCACACTCGCCGCTATCTCAGCCCGGAACTGCGGGTAGCTGGACAACAGAGCGCTGATCTCTTTGAAGGTGTCACGAAATAGTGACCAATCGATTGAAAGGTCTTCGAATTCCAGCAGCCGGCGTTCGGAGGAAATTCGTTCTTTGATTTCCTCCGGATTCAAGCCGGGTCGCGGTGTTCCTATACGCAGCCTGGCCGCCGACTGAATGGAGAGCAATTTCCCGTAGAACTCCAGCGACCCGGGGAGCGGGCCTGCCGTCTTCCCCAGGGTCTCCAGCTTCTTGAGAATTTTATCGTCGATTCCCGTGATCACTGGTGTTCTATCTCCTCACCCTTGGAAATTCTCTCGTACCATTTGGCATGGTGCGACCTGGCATAATGGGCCGATACCTTCCCCCGCGCCATCGAGCTCCAGGCCCCGGTCCGTAGAGGCCGCATCAGGGGGTGGATTACTGAAAGGTAGATGTGGACAAAGAACATGGCCCCCGTGACGATGAAGGCGATGTCATGGATCAGGACCATCCATTCCAGCAACGCCGCCGGGGCAACGGTTTTAAACGCCCACATGATTAGACCGGTTATTACGAAGACCATGCTGAAGACAATTACCAGCAGCCACCACATCTTCTGTCCCGAGTTCATGTGGTCCTGGGGCGGCATGGCTTCCTCGTCGGCCAGGAAATAGTAGCGGGGTGCCGCCTTCAACCAGCCGATATCGTCCATCCCCCAGTTAAAAGCGTCCTTGACACCCCTCAGCGTCGCTTTCCAGTTGAGCGGTATGTAGATCAGAGGCGCAATAATGAATAGCGCGGCGGCGATGCGATGTATCAGGCGGGTCCAGCTATCCTGTGCCAGGAATCCCAGCGCGGGGATGAACAGGATCAGACCGGTGAGAAATAATATGGTGAAAGCGCCGGCGTGTATCCAGTGCAGGACCCGGGTCGGCTTTCGATAGCGTTCAACCTCTGGTTCCATCTTATTTCTCCTTCTTTGCGGGTTCTTCCTTCTTTGCTGGTTCTTCCTTCTTTATCTTAGCTTCTCTGGCGATAAGGAAGTTGAGACCCAGCCCCAGTATCGTCAGGCCACCCAGCGCCCACCCGACCGGCTGGATTACGTCCTTCCAGACGACGGTGGTTGCCGGCACTTTAGGATCGACGGGAAGCCCGTACGCCTCCGGAGTGTCATCCAGGACGTACATGACGTGCAGCCCGCCCAGTTCGTTCTCGCCATATAAATAGGCGTTGTTATACCCTTTTGCTATCAGCGTCTGTACCCTTTTCCTTCCCTCGGCTACCAGGGCGTCCCGGTCGCCGTATTGAAGGGCTTTAGGTGGGCAGGTCTTGACGCAGGCCGGCTCCAGGCCTTCGGCGATGCGGTCGAGGCCCGGGGTGGTGCAGAAGGTGCACTTGTCGGCTTTGGCGATGCCGGTGATGAGATTACGGGTAGAGCGCGGCACGTGAAAGGGGCAGGCGTCAATGCAGTAGCCGCAGCCGGTGCAGGTGTCCTTGTTATAAGCCACGAAGCCAAGCTCATGGTGATAAAGAGTACCATTGGGACATACCCTGACGCAGGCGGCATCGGTGCAGTGCATGCAGGCCTGGCGGGTGAAAAGCCAGCGCACCTTGCCGTCCTTTTCCGTCTCCGTAAACCTCATCTTGAGCCAGGTCTGGGGCGAAAGGTCGGGGGGATTTTCATAGCTGCCGTGGTTCTTTGCATCTACCCCTCTTTTATCGGACGGCGCCGGAATATATTCGTCGTTCTCGTTCCATTGCTTGCAGGCAGCCTGGCATCCCCGGCAGGCAGTACACCTTGTAGCGTCGTATAAAATCGCTTTATCCGCCATTATCTTTAACCTTTCTCAGCTTTTCTGACATCGACCAGAAATGCCTTATATTCCGGTATCATCGTATTGGCATCGCCGATGTGCGGCGTGAGCAGGTTGGCGCTGTCTCCCTTGGAAAGCCCGGAGTAGCCCCAGTGCCAGAGCACGCCCACCTCGTGCACTTTGCGACCGTTCATCTGGAAGGGCTTGAAGCGTTTCGTCACCATGGCAACCATCGTGACATGGCCCCGCGCGGACTCGACGATAACCTTCTCCCCGTTGGCGATGCCCTTTTCCGCCGCCAGTTCCTCGCTCATCTCGACGAAGGGTTCGGGCTGCATCTCTATGAGCCAGGGCAGGTTACGGGTCAGCTGCCCCGCCTGCCAGTGCTCGCAGACGCGGTAGGTTGTCCCCACGATGGGGTACTTGTCGACACTACCATGCTCCTCCGGTCTCCATACTTTACACACCGGATTGCTCAGCTGGTCGGACATCTGGTTGGCGGACACCGGCGTTTCCCAGGGCTCGTAAAACTCTGGCATGGGACCATCGGCCATTCCCTGGGCGAAGAGCCTGGCCACGCCCTCGGCCGTCATGATGAACGGATACTTCCCGTTGGCGGCTATCGGCGGATAGTTGCCGTCAACGATGTCCCCGTCCCAGCCTCCCGTTTCGCCCTTGGTGGGGTTCCACTGGATGACCGGGTGCTCTTTGTCCCAGGGCTCTCCATTGAGGTCGACCGAGGCGCGGTTATAGATGATCCGGCGGTTTAACGGCCAGCTCCAGGCCCACTTCGGATAAAGGCCTATATTGAACTGGTCGGGGGTAAGGTCGCGCCGGCTGGCCCGGTTGCCGGGGATAGGGGCATCGGGCTCTTTTTCCGGCTCGACATAGCTGCCGCAATAGACCCACTCGCCGCAGGCGGTGGAGCCGTCGTCTTTCAGGTTCGGGAAGCCGTCAATCTGCTTGCCGGTGACGGTATCGTACCCGTTAATTTCTTTAGCCACCTTGTGCACATCCGGAGGGTCGCCGTAGTTCCAGGTCATGTCGATTATCGCGGCAGCGTTTGGGCCGCCCTCCTGCGCGTAAAGCTCTTTAAGCCTGAGCATGATTTGATAGATCATCCACAGGTCGTCCTCGGCTTCGCCCGGTCCGTCGGCTGCTTTGTAGCGCCACTGCACCCAGCGACTGCTGTTGATGACGCTCCCTTCTTTTTCATAAGAGCCGCGGGCGGGGAGGACAAAGACCTCGGTATTTATTTGAGAAGAGTCAACTCCGGGTGCTTTCCAGAACTCCATTGTCTCGGTCATCCACAGGTCGCTGGCAACCAGCCAATCGAGCTTCGCCAGGGCTCCCCGCTCCAGGTTAGAATTGGGGCCGCCCACCGCCGGGTTCTGCCCCCAGGCCATCATCCCCTTTATTTTTCCGGTGTCCATGGCTTCAAAAAGGGAAAACCAGGAATAGTTCTTCCCGGTCTCTATCTTCGGCAGGTTATGGAAGCCGAAATCGTTGTCTTTGGTGGCGGTTTCCCCATACCAGGCCTTGAGCAGGCTGGTGATGTATTTGGGATAGTTCTGCAGCCAGTTGGCGCTGGTAGGGTCGCTGTTCTTGGGTGTCACCCGCTCCAGGTATTTCTGAAGCGATACATCCGCGTCGGTGAACATACCGAGATAGCCGGGAATGGAATCGAACAGCAGGCCGAAATCGGTAGAGCCCTGGACGTTGGACTCTCCTCTCATGGCGTCGATGCCGCCGCCGGCTACTCCCATGTT
The DNA here is from genome assembly GCA_041300345.1 of Dehalococcoidales bacterium. Classification (GTDB taxonomy): domain Bacteria; phylum Chloroflexota; class Dehalococcoidia; order Dehalococcoidales; family RBG-16-60-22; genus JBFYTX01. The sequence goes on from JBFYTX010000155.1 coordinate 6,406, forward strand.
GGCCAGAAGGAGCTGGAGTATGCAGTAGGAGCGGATATTTTCCGCCCCGTTGGTATGCTGGGTCGTGCCCATGGCATAGAGGATGACGCCGGCTTTACCTGTTTTACCGGTAGAGGCAAAAGCCCGGCATACTTCGAGGAAGGTTTCTTGCGGAGTACCACAGATAGAGTTAACCTTCTCCGGCGTATAGCGCGCGTACTGTCTTTTTAAAATCTGGAAGACGCAGTTAGGGTCTGCCAGCGTCTTGTCTTTCCGGGGAACACCGTTTTCATCGGTCTGGTAGCCCCAGGTAGCTTTATCGTACTTTCTCTTAGCACCGTCGGTCTCGTTAAGAACTCCGGCATACCCGGAGAAGAGACCATCGAGTTCCGCCGGTCCTTTGAATCCGGGATTCACCAGGTAACCGGCGTTAGTGTATTCGGTAATATAAACCATGTTGTAGTTCGCCGGATTGGCCTCAATATCATCCAGCACGTACTTGATCATGCCGCCGACCAGGGCGACATCCGTGCCCGACCTTATGGGAGCATAGATATCGGCTTTGGCTGAAGTCCGCGTAAACCGGGGGTCAACGCTGATGAGCTTGGCGCCCCGGTCTTTAGCTATGGTGATGTGCCCGAAGGCAGCCGGGTGGTTCTCAGCCGGGTTCCCGCCGAGCGCCATGATAACATCTGAGTTCGCGATATCATTCCAGTGGTTGGTCATGGCACCCCGCCCGAAGCTCTGCGCCAGACTGGCGACAGTGGGCGAATGTCAGAGGCGGGCTTGATGTTCCAGGTAAACTATGCCCAGCGACCTGGCCAGCTTGACGAGGAGGTAGCACTCCTCATTATCCAGGGCGGCGCCGCCGATATTGGCGATCGCTTCCGTGCGGTTGACTATATTGCCGTTGGCATCCTTTTCGACAAAAGCGGCATCCCGGGTAGCCTTGACGCGGTGGGCGATTTCATCGATGGCCCAGTCCCAGGGCTTTTCCTCGAATTCAGTCCCTCGGGGCGCGCGGTAAAGCACCTTGCGCAATCGCCAGGGATTATCCGCGGATAGCTGCCGTAGCGTGCCACCCTTGGCGCAGGCGGCGCCGCGGTTGACGGGGTGGTCGGGGTCACCCTCGATGTTCACCACTTTGCCGTTTTCCGAGGTAACGAGAAAACCGCAGCCGGAGCCATCATAGGGGCAAATGGTTGTTTTTTCCCCGACCTTTTTTCTAAGCGGTATAGACTGAGGGCTGGCCGCCAGGGTTACGTCGCGATCAAGTAATTTGAGTAGGAATACGC
>JBFYTX010000162.1:0-8595 GCA_041300345.1 Dehalococcoidales bacterium
GGCCTGGTCTCGGTCAGCCTCCTGTCCCCCGCGGAAGTGGAGGCAATCTATACCGAACTCGAAAGCAAGGGGCTGGCGATCAGCCGGCCGATACTGGCCACGGATAGCTGCGAATGCTTCGTGTTAAAAATCAAGGGCGAAATCGTGGCATCCTCATGGTGCAATTTACGCCGGTGTCATGACCGGCTCTCGAGTTTCCTTCTCAAAGCGGACGAGGCCTACCTCTGCAACGCCGCCACCCTGAATGCTTACCGGGGCAAAAACCTGGCTCCTTTTTTAAGGTACGCGGTATATGAACACCTAAACGGAATAGGACGCAAGACACTATATAGTATTACCGAGTATTTCAACGCTCCGGCGGTTAAATTCAAAGAAAAGCTGGGCGCCAGGCAGCTCAAGCTCGGCCTTTGTCTCAGGTTCTTTAACCGGTGGCAATGGGACATCATTTTAAAAAGATACAGGGGTTGACGCCGGCGCGCCAGCCAGTTTTTCACGCTCGTTAATTTCCCTTTTTCCTTGTTCTCAAGTACCCGGTATAGCGCCGCCAGAGGCTGGCAGGCCTTAGAAGACCTGCTTTGGGGAGGGCGTTTAAAAGCGTTACCTTGGCTCTTCCCACGATTCCGCTTCCTGTTATCGTAATCAGTACATTATTGACGGTGTGATCCGCCCACCTGAACTTGTAGGGTTCATCTCCTTTCGAGAAATCGAATTTAGTCCGGCCGTTCCGGATGCAGTCTTCCAGCCGTCTCATCCAATGTATGGCCCCAATGCTATACGCCGAATAGTCAGTGTCAAAAGAACTGGTCATCTCCAAAAATGTATCCGCGTAGTCAAAGCCCCATACCACCGAGACAGTCTTCCCGTCGACATCGATAAAAGACAGGTTCAGCCAGCCGTTTTTCCAGAAATACCTGGAGACATCGATATAGAAATCCTGTTCAGCCATCCTGGTAAATTTGCTGGTGACACCCTTCTGATACCATCTTTTCTTATGCAGCCTGAAAAGGGGTTCCATTTCAAGCCGCAAATCGGTATCTCCGGTATATACCCTGAAGGCGACAACGTGGTCTTTTTCAAGTCTTCTGAGCTGTTTTCGCAAGGTCTTATGTGAACTGCCACGAAGAGTTCTCGAGTACTCTTCCCCCGTTGCAGCAAGATCGATATACGGGCACGAGCTTGCCGGTCTTTCCGTGAGGTAAAGAGAGCGGGAGAACGACGGATATTGCCGACGCAGAACACCAAGGAAGCCGCTAAGTTCCGGGATATGCCACAGCCTGACGATGATCCCGGAATCTTGAACAAGCTTCCCCAGATGCTCCAAAAGCGAGGTAACACACTCCTCCTTACGTTCCGTTAAAATTATACCGCTGGAATCGCAGTTCTTACCGCAGATGTTCTCCAGTATGTCGAACCGGAAGATGCCTTTCCGCTCCCGCGATTGCATCATCGGCGCAATAGCAATTACTTTTCCATTATCTTTGACAAGAATAATCCTCAGCTTTTTATCGGTGTTATGATATTGCCACCAGCTAAATAACCACTCCCAGGTCAGGAAGATGTGGTTATCCGGATTACCCTTCAATAATGTGTTCCAGGTATCTCTTAACGTCCGGAATCGTTCGATATCATTTATCTCTTCGACAACTAAATCACTCAAATATTCCTCCATGGCGCCAGGTGGAACGATAGATTGCCATGCATATGACCATAATAACAAGCCGGCTGTTATTTTTAATGTACCTCATTTTCCTGAGAAATGTAAATCAGCACATAATACGCGCGAGAGGCTTGAATAACATACCGTGCTAGAGCTAGAATATCAGGGAAAGCTATGCCCGTTAATAAAATCTTCAAAAGCTGTGAAGAGGCCGTAGCCGATATCTTTGACGGCGCCACTATCATGGTCGGCGGCTTCGGCTCTTACGGCGGATTACCGATAAACCTGATCGTCGCCCTCGCCGGCCGGGGGGCTAAAGAGCTGACCGTCATCGCCAATATGGGCGGCGTCGGCTTCGAGCTTACCAAGCGCATCAAGCCGGGGGGATACCAGGACATGGGAATCCTCTTCGAGAGAGGCCAGGTAAAAAAACTGATCGCTTCAGTGCCGGCCCTGGGCGGCATGCCTCCCACTTCTCCCTTTGAAAAACTATTCAACGAAGGCAAGGTCGAGGTAGAGATAGTGCCCCAGGGGACGCTGGCGGAGAGGATACGCTGCGGGGCGGGGGGAATAGGCGGGTTTTACACGCCGGTAGGCCTGGGGACGGTAGTGGAAAAAGGCAAGGAAAAGAAGGTCATCAACGGCAAGGAGTACATCCTGGAGCTGCCTTTAACAGCGGACTTTGCCCTGGTCAAAGCGCACAAGTCTGATGCCCTGGGAAACCTGGTTTTCCGCAGGACGGCGAGATGCTTTAATCCCGTAATGGCGATGGCAGCCAAAATCACCATCGTGGAGGTCGACCATCTGATGCCGATCGACGGGCTGGACCCGGAGGTCATCGTAACGCCGCACGTTTACATAAAGCGTATCGTAGAGGTGCGGCAGTGAAGTCGCGACTTGACGAGCAGACGATCGCCCTGCGGGCAGCCCGGGAGTTCGCCGACGGTGCGGTGGTCAACCTCGGCTACGGGCTGCCCTGCCTGTGCGCCGATTTCGTTCCCGAAGGCAAGACGGTGTTTTTCCAGAGCGAGAACGGCGTACTGGGCTACGGAGGACTCGCCAGCGACGCGGAAAAAGACTACGAGATGATCAACGCCGCCGACCAGCCTGTCACGCCCGCGCCCGGCATGTGCTTCTTCGATAGCGCGGCGTCTTTCGATATGATACGGGGGGGGCCTATCGATGTGGTCGTGCGGGGGGCGTACCAGGTCTCCGAGAAAGGCGACCTCGCCAACTGGGGTAGGCCGGGACGTCCGGCCACGGGGATGGGGGGAGGCATGGACCTGGCCGCCGGCGCGGCCAGGGTCATCGTTACCATGCTCCATACCACGCGGGAAGGCGGGCCGCGCATTGTGAAAGACCTGACCTTTCCACTGACGGCCAGGAGGTGCGTCAGCCTTATCGTTACCGACCTCGCCGTCATTGAAGTCACGGCGACCGGCCTTATCCTTAAAGAGGTCGCGCCCGGCTGGACGTTCCGGGAGATACAGAACCTCACCGAGGCCCGGCTAATACCGGCTGCCGACCTCAAGGACATAGAGCTCTAACGCACTGACTTTCGAGACGCCGTTTCTATGCTTTGTATTTACCCCAGAAAATGATCTTGCTGGCGTCTTTTCTCGGCCTGGGTTTGGGGTCTTCGCCGGGATGACCCAGCGCCAGTATCGTATGCACCAGGATATTGTCCGGCAGGCCCATGGCCTCGTGGACTTCTTTAGGGGTTATCGCCCCCGCGCAGAGGGTGCCGAGCCCCTGGTTGACCGCTTCCAACATCATGAACGCGATGGCGATCATGAGCTGTTCGCCGGCCCTGATGGCCATCACGGCCTCACCGCGAAGGTACGGCGCGAACACATCGTTCTGTAAAACCCACTCTACGAGTTCGGGGGTCATGGCGCCGACCGGTATCAGACTCCTTAACGCCTCGCCATGCCCCTGGCGAGTGAAATCTTCAGTGGTAATGCAACAAACAATTAATAAGGGAGCCGACCCGACCTGCGGCTGACCGCCCGAAGCTTTATTGATTTTGTCGATTTCAGCTTTATCTTCCACGATGATGAAACGCCACGGCTGCGTGTTTCCCCACGACGGCGCCCGCCGCCCCGCCTCAAGTACTTTTTCAATCTTGGCTTTTTCCACGGGATCCGGCTTCCATTTTCTAATCGTGCACCTCTTTAAAATAGCAGCATCCAGTTCCATCTGGTCCTCCTCTGTTTTTTTCGTTTGTTGATAACTCAAATTTTACGCCATGATCCAATAAATGTCCAACCCATAAAAATCCGTCTGCCTGAGTTGACAATTAGTAGCTGGAGTATTATTGTGTTAGAGAACCCGGTGAGGATTTGCCGGAGGCAGGAGCACAGGAGAATATGAAGAGAACAAAGATATTTCTCTCTGACCCGCAAGTCCTCTTCCGCGAAGGCATACATTTCATCCTCTCCGGTGAAGACGACTTTGAGGTTACCGGCGAAGGCACCAGCAACGAAGAAGCCCTGAGTTACATAGAGACGAACCCGCCCCAGATAGTCATTCTCAATATCGAAGATAAAAAGCTCGGCGGCCTGGAGCTGGTCAGCCGCCTGAAACGGCAGTCGCCTTCCATATCAGCCATCCTGACACTGGAACACCCGGACGAAGAACAGGTATTCGAGGTATTGAGAAGCGGCGCCAGCGCCTATCTGACCAAGGACGCCGACCCCGATGGCCTGCTGGAAACGGTGAGAGCCATCTCCCAAGGGAGCATCCCTGTCATGGAAGAGCTGCTCATCCCGGCTGTATCAACGAGAGTTTTAGCCGAATTCGAGGAAATCAATGAAATAAATGAGGGTATAGATAACCTCATGGCCGGCCTCGCCCCTAAAGAACTGCAAGTGCTCAGCAACATCGCGGCCGGCAACAGCATCGAACAGGTTGCCGCCAAGCTGAATATGGACGAAGAGTCCATCATGACTAACCTGAAGGTGGTGCTGAACAAACTGGTGGCCAACGACCAGACGAAGGCAGTCATCATGACCGTGCAACGCGGGCTGCCGGGCGTTATGGTTGACGGCAGGCCGATCAAACCCTCGGAAGAATTACTAACCCGCGAAGAATTCACCAGGTTTAAAGACAACCTGGCGAAGCGTCTTTGAGCGACGTTAGAGAAGCAGCCGGGCAGCTTCAGTTCTTTCCCTGCTATCCGAGATAATCTATTTGGTATGGCTTTCATATACGCGTCTTATGGGAGCCGCCACGGACGCGATTTGGGTACTACCCCTATGGTGGACAAATGCACTCGGAGTTAAGCTTTAGTAAGATAATACGCGGAGATTCACCAGGGGAGACTAATGTTAAGGCATATTCCCAGGGACAAACCGGCGACCCGGCAGATGCTTACGGTGAACGAGGTAGCCCACCTGCTGCACGTTCATCCCAACACGATAAGACTCTGGAGCAAACTGGGAACAATCAAATCTTACCGCATCGGGAAACGGCGCGATTACCGGTTTAAGACCGATGACGTGGAGACATTCCTGCGTAAAGCCGCCAACCCGGAATGACTACCAGATCCCAGGGAACCCATGGCGGCGCTCCTAGATTCGCACGGAAATCCGGTATAAGAGTAGATTCTTTACGTTCATTTATCCCCAGATTTTTTACAAAAACCGCATTTCGTGGTAATATAATTAATCAGTTGAGCAAGTAGCCTACACCGCCGGAAAAATCCGGAGTTAGAATTTCTGCTTACGTTGGAGGCAAGAATGGCACCGAAGACCCTGTTGAGAGAGCTATCGCGATATAATATCGGGACTTTCGCCGATATCGTTTACCGGCAGTCGTTGTTACGCCCCGACAAGGTGGCTTATATCTACGGCAAAGAGCAGCTGACCTACGCGCAGTTCAACGCCAAGGTCAACCGTCTCGTGCATGCACTTCAGGACCTGGGGGTCAACAAGGGTGACGCGATCGGCTTGCTGTCCTGGAACTGCCTGGATTATGCCATCATCTATGGCGCCGCAATGAAGGGCGGATACATAATTTCCCGTTTCAACCCGCGTCTCCAGGCCGAGGAATTGGACTACCTGATCAACTACTCCGAGGTCAAGACGCTTTTTGTCGGACTGGAGCTGGTGGGCGTCACCGAAGCATTACGCCCCAAAATTCCTAGCGTCAAGAACTATATCTCCATGGAAAGCCAGGTCCCAAACATGAAGTATATGCACGACTTGATGGACTCCCACCCCGACGACGAGCCCTATGTCAACGTTGAAGAAGACGACGGCTTTTTTATCATGTATACCAGCGGCACCACCGGCGTGCCGCGGGGCGCGGTCTATTCCCACCGCAACGCTTGGGACGACGCCCGCACCTATATCATCAACCTGAGCATCCAGCCGGACGACAAGCATATCCAGGTATCTCCAATGTTCCATATTGCCGGGGATACCATGGTCAGGTCCATCCTGTACATGGGCGGCTGCAACATCATCCTGAAATCGTTCGACCCCGCGGCAACCTTACAGCTAATCCAGACTCATAAAGCGACGCATATCTCCATCGTTCCGACCCACCTAGTAGCGATGCTGGCCCTACCCGACGTCAAGAAATACGACGTCAAGAGTCTGAAGTTCATCTGGTACGGCGGCTCGCCGATGCCCGTGGAAGTCCTGAAAAGAGGGCTCGAGACTTTCGGGCCGATCTTCGGGCAAGGCTACGGGCAAAGCGAAAGCGGCCCGGCCATTTGCCACCTGCCGAAAGAAGACCATAACGTGCTGGGCAATCTGGAGGAAAAGAAGCTGGCGTCCGTCGGCCAGCCGGACATCGGCGTGCAGGTCAGGATCGTTAACGAAAAAGATGAGGACGTCGATCCAGGCGAGCTAGGTGAAATCATCGTTCGCAGCAAGCACAACATGCTCGAGTACTGGAAAAAGCCAAAGGATACCAGCACGACAATCGTTAAAGGCTGGCTGCATACCGGGGAATCGGTCGGTATGATGAAAAAGGCTACGTCTTCCTGGTCGACCGCAAAAAGGACATGATCATCAGCGGCGGCGAAAACGTTTTTCCGCGGGAAATCGAGGAAGTCCTCTACCGCTATCCCAAGGTACATGAAGTGGCGGTCATCGGCATCCCCGACCCCTACTGGGTAGAAAAGGTACACGCAGTCGTCAGCCTGAAAAAGGGCGCAACCGCCACCCCCGCCGAGCTGATCGATTTCGCCAAAAAGAGCCTGGCCGGCTACAAAGTCCCCAAATCGGTAGAGTTCATGGAAACGCTGCCTAAGAACGCCGCCGGAAAGATCATGAAACGCGAGCTGCGGGAGAAATACTGGGCGAACCTGGACCGGATGATATAGTTCCCGGCAGCTGCTGCACTAGATAAAAAGGCCTCCCCTATTTCGAAGAAAGGTACTTTTCCGGGTTGGCATCGAAAGCCCTCTTGCAGCCCATGGCGCAAAAATAGTATTTCTTACCCTTGTATTCGGACGTAGCCGGGGCTTTCTTTTCGTCAACGGTCATCTTACAAACGGGGTCGATCGCCATATTGACACCTCCATCATTTAGCTTACTAGTACAGGCGGGCGGAAGCCGCGCAGCCTCAGCGAGTTGGACACCACAGTTATGGAACTCAAAGCCATCGCCGCCGCCGCCAGAATCGGATTCAGGAAACCGTAGTCGCCGAGGATAAAGTTTAAACCGGAAGGAACGCCGCTATTCCCGAAAGCGAGATAAAGCACACCGGCCGCCACGGGAATAAGTATTACGTTATAGGCAAAAGCCCAGAAGAGGTTCTGCTTTATTGTCCGTATGGTACGCCGGCTTAACGCAATCGCGGTAGCTATGCCGGACAGATCGCCGCTGATGAGGGTGATATCACCGGTCTCCATGGCGACGTCCGTGCCGGTGCCGATGGCGATGCCAATATCGGCCTGCGCCAGGGCGGGGGCGTCGTTAATGCCATCGCCCACCATCGCCACGACGCGACCTTCTTCCTGTAGCTTCTTCACCTCGCCAGACTTGTTCTCCGGCAGTACCTCGGCCAGGACGCGATCGATGCCGGCCTGCCGGGCGATAGCCGCGGCGGTGCGCCGGTTATCGCCGGTGACCATGGCCACTTCAATACCCATACGGCGAATTCCGGACACGACGGCGGCGGCGTTCGGCTTGAGGACATCAGCCAGGCCGATAATCCCGGCAGCCCGGCCGTCCACAGCCAGGAAAGTGACCGTTTTGCCCGAGTTATAGAGGAGTTCAGCTTGCTCCGCCAATCCGTCTAGGGCGATATCATGGTCCTGCATCAGCTTAAGGTTGCCCAGCAAGAGCCTCTTGCCGCCTACCAGAGCCCCGGCGCCGTGGCCGGGAATAGCATTGAAATCCGTGGCGGATGAGACGACTAATTGTTTTTCCCGGGCAGCGTTCAAGACGGCTTCGGCCAGAGGGTGCTCGGAGTCGTGCTCGACCGCCGCCGCGAGCGCCAGCACCTCATTCTCTGAAAGCGGAGCAGCGGCTATGATATCGGTTACCTCCGGCTTCCCCGCGGTGAGAGTCCCGGTCTTGTCCAGCAACAACGTGTTGACCTTGTAAAACCTCTCCAGAGCCTCGGCGCTGCGAATCAGGATACCATGCTCGGCGCCTTTACCCGTGCCCACCATAATCGCGGTAGGCGTAGCCAGCCCTAAAGCGCAGGGGCAGGCGATAATCAGCACCGCGATGAAGTTAAGGAAGGCAAACGTCAGCGAAGGCGACGGACCGATGAAATACCAGATAAGAAAAGTAATGACCTCGATAATGATCACCGCCGGCACGAAGTAACTCGCAATAATGTCCGCCAGTCGCTGGATAGGGGCCTTGCTACCCTGGGCTTCCTCCACCAGGCGCACGATCCTCGCCAGGGTAGTGTCCTTGCCGATGCGGGTGGCCTCAAACTGAAAGCTGCCGGTCTTGTTAATGGTTGCCCCG
>JBFYTX010000163.1:0-2961 GCA_041300345.1 Dehalococcoidales bacterium
TGGCGGCGGAAGGCGCGAAGATAGTCACCAACCACCGCAAGAAAGGCTCGACCCCGAGCCAGATGATCACCGCCGCGCAGATGAAAAAACTGGACAAGAAGAAAAAGGAGTGGTACGACAAAGAGACCGCCGCCATCAGCGGCGACGCCGAGACTACTGCTCAGGCCATTAAAAAAGCCGGCGGCGAGGCAGTGCCTTTCTTCGGCGATATCGCCGACTTCGCGGTCGCCGGTAAATTGATACAGACGGCGATCGACAGCTTCGGGCGGATAGACATCCTGGTAAACGTCGCCGGGGCCTTCGGCTTCAGCCCCTTTGAGAAAATGACCGAAGAGCTGTTCGATAAGGTGACGCGGACCAAGCCCAAGGGCTATTTCAATACCATGAGACACGCCGTACCGCACATGATCGGGCAGAAATGGGGCCGCATCATCAATACCACTTCCCGGGCCTGGCAGGGCGATATCATCAAGCACGCCGAGTACTGCACGGCCAACGCGGGGGTGGTGGGCCTGACCAAGGCGGTAGCCATCGAGATGCGCAAATACAATATCACCTGCAATATGATCTCGCCGTTCGCCAAGACCAGGGCGGCCTACGACCTGGACGCTTATCCGTCCACCGTCGCTAAAGAGGACATACCGTTCGTTTACGAGGGCATGAGTCTCGGCGAGGACATGATGAAAATGACGCCCACGCCGGCCTATGCCGCGCCTTTCGTGTGCTACCTGGCATCCGAAGCGGGGGCCAATATCAGCGGCTCGATATTCCAGGTAGGGGGCAACACGGTGAGCATGTACGCCGAGGCACACCTGACGAACCACATCACCAAGTTCGGGCAGGGGCCGTGGACGATGGAGGAGCTGCTGCAGCAGGTGCCGCGGGGGCTGCTGGCGGGGTATAAGAACCCGGCGGAGCACCCGTTCGGGTAGGGCGGGCGGCTAAAGTCGGGCCGACGATATTAAGTTGTTAAAGTTACCTGTCCGACAGGTATTCGTTTTTCGTTTTTTTATTTTCGGTTTTGAAGCTGAGTTGACATAATTCATAGCTGTTATTCGTTTTTAACGATATGTTAAGTCAGCTTCAACTCCCGGGTATTCGTTTTTCCATTTATGGTAAGCGAGTAATCAGCTATTCGCGTTGAGCTGTAAGCTATTTGAGTATATAGGCTATCGGAGAAAAAGGGAAGGGGATTTTGTCATGTCTTTTACTAGTCCTCACCCCCTGTCCCCCTCTCCAGCCTGCTTTAATGTGCTGACCGTAGAATTTCTGGCTGGAGAGGGGGATAAAGATGAGGGGCTGGCGCCCCTCTCGCTGACGCACTCTCCGGTTCTGACAGAGATTGAAATTAAATGTCGTCGGTCTTTGGCGAAACCAAAGGTCGCGCCGTGCACGGTAAGGAATATACGAAATCACGGATCTGGACTTACCCCCTGGCCCCCTCTTCAAAAGACAACTGGTTCCCGACTTTCGTCGGGATGGTTAAAGGGAGAAAAGGTAACCAGTTTGGAGAGGGGGAGGAATTGGAGAGGGGCTGGCGCCTCTCTCGCTACGCACTCCCCTAGGGACGACTAAAAGAATGCATGAAAGGGGCTGGCGCCCCTCTCGCTAACGCACTCCAACTGTTTACATTAGGGGAGTTATTAAGAGGGGCGAAGCCCCTCTTCTAAATTCTTCCCCCTTCCCCTGAGGGGAAGGGGGATAAAGGGGGATAGGGCTAAAAGCGAGAGAAAATGCTGGATTCCCGTTTTCACGGGAATGACCCTTCTACGCCGAGGCATCGCAGGGGATACATAAAATGAGATTGCCGCGCCTCCGCCTCCGGCGGATGGCTCGCAATGACAGACAAGCCTAGCGCGGGGAGAAGATGGACGAGCGCGGCTTGTCTTCCATCATCTTCACCAGCTTCGAAACCGGGCCGTACCACATGCAGAGCGCCTGGCAGTGCTTGACGCAGGCGGTCGTTTCTTCGCCGCGCTTCAGGCGGTCGGCGCAAAGGTCGCAGAAGCGGGTAGTAATGGGCACGAAATCGACCTGGACTTTATCAGGACTCACGGTAACAAGCTCGTCCACCCGGATGCCGCACATGCCATCGGAGTAGTTGTGCTCCTGCTTGCAGGCGATCTCGCAAGCGTGGCACCCGGTGCAGTATCCGTATTCGATCAATAAGCCGTTGCGGGGCATAGCTACTCCTTTCAGTTCTGGTCATTCCGGCGAAAGCCGGAATCCAGGGAAGCGGTAAAGGGAACGGATTCTTCGCTTCGCTCAGAAAGACATTTTGATATTATTCTTTTATTTTAACGATGCGGCAGAGACTGGAGCGGTAGTCCGTGCCGCCGAAGCCGGACTTTCCCTGGTTGCCCATCGTGGTCAGGTTATTGATATTGTGTTCCCAGGTGCTGAAGAGATTGGGCTCTTTACCTTCCGTCTCCGGTAGCCACCAGCCGTGCGGCGCGGTAACGACAAGCGGGTGGGCGGTGGGGGTCACTTGAGCCTTCATCTTAACCCTGCCGTGTTTATTTTCGATATAGACCCACTCGCCGTTAGAGACGCCCAGCATTTCCGCCGTCTTATCGTTGATTTCACAGGCGGGGTCGGGGTCAAGCTCCCGCAGCCACGGGATCATGCGGTGCTCGGAGTGGAAAAAGACCGGCGAGCGTCGGCCGGTGGTGAGGATAAGGGGATACTCCTTAAAGAGCTCGGGAGACGAGACCGGGCTTTCCTTCGGTTCTTCGTAATAGGGCAGGGGGTCGAGCCCCCAACCTTCATATGCCTTGGAATACAGCTCGACCTTGCCGGTCGAAGTTTCAAAACCGGGGTTGCCATCCTTGCGGAGAAGGCCTTTCTCGTAACGATAATACGGGAGGGTGTTAAGTCCTTCCGGCTGTAATTCCAAGCAGCCTTTAGCCTTGAGAATCTCGAAGATTGTGTTGCCGTCCTTGAGCCGGTCGTCGATAAGCT
>JBFYTX010000173.1:0-2661 GCA_041300345.1 Dehalococcoidales bacterium
CACTCCCCTGTTGGTGATTGAGTTTCGTTTATGCGAGCCCTTTCTGAAGAGACCCGAAATATGCTATGGCAGGAGGGTGAGATTGCCGCGCTTCCGCCTGCGGCGGATGGCTCGCAATGACAACAGGGGGCGTTTAAGAGGGGCGAAGGGGAGGCGAAATCCTCACTCCTCCTTTGACAAGGAGGACGAATTACCCGAGAAGGAGTGTTTAAGAGGGGCTTCACCCCTCTTTTTTTCTTCCCCTTCCCCTGGCAGGGGAAGGGGATAAAGGGGATAGGGTTAAAGCGGATTGCTTCGCTCCCCTGGCAATGACAGGGAATGGAAAGAATGGATTCCAGCTTACGCGGGAACGACACCTATAGACCAGGCTCCTTATAAGCGCTCAATACGGATTCTCACGTCGTCCGCCCGAGGCGGGCTCCTCAGAATGACAGGATAGGCAGAGGATAAAGGGCAATGACGGCTAATGATAGCGGGGGGATTTGGGGCGGGGGGACGATGAACGCTTCTGGCCAGGGCGGCGCTCGTTACGGAAGTCAGGGGCGATGATGAAAAAGGTCACGCTGATATTGCGGTCGACCAGGCGCGAGCTGATAGAGGGGTCGAACTTTTCCATAATCTCGTCCAGGGAGTAGCGGGTGGTGATAACGGTGGGGAGGCGGCTATTGTAACGGTAATTGATGAGCTGGTAGAGCTTCTCCTTGGCCCAGGGCGTAGCCGAGTGCTCCCCGAAATCGTCGAGGACGAGCAGCGGGGCGGTCTTTACGCTTTCAAAAAGGTCGTCGTAAGAGACCTTGCTATCGGGCGAAAAGGCAGAACGGAGGTGGTCGAGAAAATCAGGCACGACCACGAAAAGGGCGGGTTTGCCGATCTCATAGCGGTGGTTAACGATGGCGGCGGCCAGGTGGGTCTTGCCGCAGCCGGTCTCGCCCATAAAGACCAGCCAGCCCTCGGGGTTTTTAGCGAAATCAAAGGCCAGGCGGTAGGCGGCGTCCATGTTGTCCTGCTGCTCGGCGGTTAAATCGTTACGGCGCTTGTAGTTGATAAAGGTCATGTTCTTCTGAAGCTCGAACTCAGGCGACCAGCTATAGACGGAGGCAGGCGACTCCTCCTCAAGGACATAGACGCGGCAGAGACGCGGGTCCGAGAGGCGGGTGCGGAGACGGTCGTCCATCTGCTCTAGCGGCGTAATGGCGACAATGACCGTGGGCAACTCAGCGTTAAAGCGGGAGGTCAGGAGCTGGTCGAGCTTCTCCTTCGCCCAGGGGGTAGCCGACTGCACACCGAGGTCGTCCAGCACCAGCAAAGGGGCGGACTTAAGCTGGTCGAAGAACTCATCGTAAGGCATCTCGCTGCCAGGGCCGAAAGACGCCCGGATGCGGTCGAGGAGGTCGGGCACGGTGATATAGAAAGCGGGCTGTCCCCGGGAGATGCGGTCGTTAACGATAGCCGCCGCCAGGTGCGTCTTACCGGAGCCGCTGGGACCGCTCAAGACCAGCCAGCCCGTAGGGTCAGCGGCGAAAGCCCGGGCAGCCTGGCAGGCGCGGCCGAACTGCTCCTGGGCGCGTTTATTGCCGCTGCGGCCTTCCGGCAGGAGATTATCGAAGGTAAAGCGGGCCAGAGAGCCCAGATTGCTGTACTTCTTCAGCCGCGCCTGAAGCTCCTGGTCCTGCTCGCTCTTCACGCAGCGGCAGGGTACGACATGGCTATAGTCCGGCTGCCCCGAGGGGAGGCGGGGATGAACGACCCTGGCGCCCTTGCAGAGGGGGCAGTCAGTGCCAGGCGCCGGCGGCTCATCAGCGGCGGACCATGTGTCCGTATTTTCCTTTGACGAACCGGTCAGGCCCTGTTTCTTGAGAATCTCGCTGATATGTTCCATCACCACGGCCTTCAACGGACCAGTTTTCCAGGATTTTTGCGATGTACTTGATGTTTCTCTTGTTATGTAAAACCGCTTCCTTGATAGCGTCCCGGATCCAGTCCGGGGGGTAAAGCTTTTCGGCGTCACGGAGCTCATCGGCGATCATCGGGGTCAGCATGCCGACGTTCTGCTCGTAAAGGGTAAATATCTCCGGCGGGGCTTCCGCCTGCACCGGTACCGGAGCGACGGCTTTGATGCCCGGCAGCTTGAGCTCGCCGGCGTTTATTTTAGCGACCGCGCGCCGGCCGGCGTCGTCGTTAAGGAAATAGACAGCTGCGCCGGGGCCATCGACGGCCGAGAGACCCAATAACGTACCCCTCTCCACCGCCTTTTCCAGGGAGTCGCGCAAGGCTTCTTCAGAGCCCTGGAGACTGCGCATCAGCTCAACGTTCTGGAGAAGGTCGGCGAAAGAAACATAGCGCGGATAGCCCTTGCGTCGGTAGAGCGCGGCCATAACGTGAAGGGTCGTTTTCAGCTCCCCGATATCGGTAATATCGTTGAGCAAGGCACTGAAGAACACGTTATGCACGGGGGTGAACTCCAGGCGGCCGGAGGGGAAACCGCCGAACTCCTTCATAGCAGCGGCACCTCCGCGGTACCAATACTCTCGAAGCGGGCAAGGTTCTGGCGGAAGCGCATCTTAATACGGCCGGTGGGACCGTTGCGGTGCTTGGCGATGATGACGTCGGCCTCCTCACGCGGGTACTCCCTATCGGGATGCGCGGCAATCCACTCCTCCT
>JBFYTX010000175.1:0-8567 GCA_041300345.1 Dehalococcoidales bacterium
TGTAGGTGCGGTTCAGCCAGCAGCGGAGCTCGGCGGGAGCGCCGTTGGAGACGTTGGAAAGCCCCACTGTAGACTTGCAGCCGGGGGCGATTTCCGCCAGCATGGCCATGAACTCCACGCAGGCTTTGACCTGGTTAATTTCCACCGACACGGGGCTGGCAATGGGGTCGATCCATATCCTTTCGTTGGGAATGCTGGCCTCGTTGGCTTTATAAATGAAGTTGACAGTGTGCATCGCCCGCTCATTGGCGTCCCGCGGCATGCCTTCGTTGCTCCATAACAGACCGATGAGGTCGGCGTTATACTTCCGCCCCATTTCCAGTCCGCGGTCGATGCGGCTGGTCTGCAGCGATACGGAGTTCATCAGGACGGGACCCTGGCGCGCTTTGAGCCCGGCCTCCATGGCGTCGAGGTTGGTAGTGTCCAGGGAGAGCATTTTACCGGTGACCGACTGCACGGTAGCGACCACCCAGGGCATGAGCTCGTCGCCGCCCTTGCGGGCAGGGCCGATATTGAGGTCGATGAGGTCGACGCCGGCTTCGTCCTCGGCTTTAGCCATCTCCTGCACCGGCTTGGCATTACGGTCTTTTAAAGCCGGGCCGAGGGTCTGCGAGATTACGTTTAAATTTTCTCCGATAAGAATCATATCAGCCTTTATGGTTTCCAGGTTTTCAGGAAGGCCGGCAGGTTGGCGGCGTCCCTGGGACCAACGATAATTTCCCAGCCGGGCATTTCCTCTTCAAGGCCGCCGCTTTCCGCCGCGACGTAACCGGGTATGATCAGCTTGCGGTGCTTTATCCGGTCGGCAATGCCGCTCTTTAAAATGGCCGGCGCGATGATGTCCGCCGAGAACTTGCCCGCCGCCCAGGAGGTCATGACGGACAGCCCTTCGGTGTCTTTAACGTAAAGCCAGCTGGGCACCTTGCTGTTCTCAATTTCTCCGGAGACGATGAAGTAGGTCAGTGAGAAATTCGAGGTAACCATCAGCGGCGAGTTCTCGTTGGGATTATTGATCTCATAGATGCCCTGCTTGGTGGCCAGCGGCCGCTGCGGGTCGGTATAAACGTTAAGGCGCGCCACCAGCAGGGGGAAGAGGACTTCGCCCCGGAAATCCGAGAGGACGATAATGCCGCCGTACTTGGCTACGAACATCACGGCCAGCATGGCCTCTTTCATGGGGTCGGCCGTCATCTCGGCGGGGAAGACGATGGTGGGATAGCCGAGCGGGCGGTACTTTTTATTCAGGGCGGCGGAGCGGATAACGACCTGGTCCTGGAAGGCCTGCCGGGTCTTCCTCGACCCCGAGTCGATGACAATATTTTTAATGCCGGCAGCCGCCAGCTTTTCGGTCAGGACGGCCAGCTCTTCGAGGCCGTTAGCTTTAACAGCTACGGGGCAGCCGCTCTCTTTAGCCAGCGCCGCGGCGGCGTCGATATTATCTTTAGTGGCAGCGTAAAGCAGCGGTTTTTTATCGGCGCAGGCCTTGAGCCCGGCGGCCAGGATATCCGGCTTCTCGCTCACTAGAATGATATTAGCGTCGCTGCCTGATTTCACCCTGGCGGCGAGCGATGCGAATTTAGCCGGGTCGCCGCTGTCAGCCTTCAGAGCGACCAGGTTGCTGCCGAGGGTAAGGCCGACCCTCTCGTAGGTCATCTCTCTCGCTTTTTTAAGTCGGGCGTCAACCTCGGTGTCGGCCATGGTATCGCTGACGAGGATGGCGATGCCGGGCTGGTTCTCAAAACGTTTTTCATGGCGGAACATGACCGTTTCCCCGCCGATCTTCAGGGCTTTTTCACCCACGCCGATAGTCACCGGCAGGATGGGCGGGGCCGCCGCCTCGGACAGCCTGGCTTTAGCTTCCTCGGAGACCTGCGGGCATTTAGCCAGCTCGGCTTTGCCAGCCGCCAGGGCCATGGCGAAAGCGAGACAGGTGGGCACGCCGCACTGTCCACAGTTGGTCTTGGGCAGGAGCTTGAATATTTCTATACCGGTTAGAGCCATTTTAGCTCTCCTTCTCTGGAGGTATTTTTTTACCCCTCACCCTTTGTTCTTCTCCCATCTGGATTCCAGCTTTCGCTGGAATGACATTGAGACTTAGCCCAAGATCGGGTCCAGTACCAGGGCGGGGTGGCCTTTCTCCTGGAGGAACGGGAGAATCGTCTCCTCGGTGACGCCGACCGTCTCATCGGCGATTTTATCGAGTAGATCAGGCACGCCGAGCTCTGTCGCCCTGGCCTTGATGCGCTCGCCGATTTCCTCCTTGAGAATTTTGGGCATCCACACCATTCTCAATAAGCCGCCCTCGGCGGTGAGGAATTTTCTTTGGGTGATATTGTACTTGCCGTGGCCCACGAAACCCGGCGTGCTCAAGCCGCCGCCTACCGTCCCCGCCAGCGTGGTAAACTTCATACCGCAGGGGGTCTCGCCGGTATAGTCGCGGTTGACGGTCATCACCCCGTTGCACAACGGCAGCACGGCGGCGATAGCCTCGCAGCAGCCGCAGGTGGTCGGCGGGTCATTGACGATGCTGTAAAAGTTATAGTGGTCGATCTTGCCCCGCGAAGCCTTGACCAGGAACTCGTTAACGCCTTTCCACTGGCCGAGCTGCTGGTTGATGACCTCGCCCTTGACGACCGGCTGGTTAGGGCCGGTGGGGTTGATCTCGAAGGCGGCCTTGCAGTCCATCCAGTTATACGAGCCGCAGAGTCCCGTCCTCTCGGGAGAGATAACGCAGACGTGGCTGGGCGCGAAGGACTGGCAGAGAGTGCAGGAGTAGTAGGTTTCCACCGACTCGTCGGTCATGCCTTCGATACGGGCATCGCGTATCTTGTAGACGGCGCGCGCTTTTTCGATGATGCGGTTAACGTCTTCTTCTTTGGTGTAAATCTTCACCTGCAGTTTATCGAAAATCCGGCCGAAGTCCTGGTGCAGCTTGGCGTGCAGGATAACGCCGATGTGTTTGAGCCGGAACCCTTTTTCCACGGCCTGCTTGGCAATGCGCAGCCAGGCGATGTCCCTCTGGCCGATGTGCATCAGTCCCTGGGCGTAATTGATGAGGTGGTGGATCTGCCGCTCCAGTATGGGCTCATAGTCGTCCTGCATCTCCCGGCCGGCTACCTCGACGGTGATGGCCAGGGGGAGGCGCGAGCCGACCTTGATCTCATCGAGGTCGGGGCCGATGATCTCCACCTTGCCGTCCTCGACCTCCTGCATCGGCTTGCTGGTGACCCATTCCACCATGTGAGTGCGGCCGCCGCCGGCTTCGAGATAAATATCGTCGCCGCGGACCCGTTCGCCCTCGAAGGCCGGGCCGAAAGCCACGGGCACGGGAATCTGAGAAACGGTCACTTTGAGTCCCCGGACCTCGATGGCCTTGTTAACGATCTCGTCGTGCGGGATGTTGGAGACGACGTGCTCGTAGGTGGTGATGCCGGTGGGGAGGATCTGCGGTATAGGCGTATCGGCGATGACGGGGAACCCCCAGTTGATGGCGCCGGCGCCGTTGGCGTACCACTCTTCGGTAACATCGCCCATAGTCATGGCAAAGGCGAAGACGCGGTCCTTGTTATAAATGAGGATTTTTCTATAGTCTCCCGGCTCGATGCCACCGAACGATATGGCGGCGCGGGTGGCAAAGCCGATGGCGAAGACCGTGGCGGAGACGTCCGGCCCGAAGGAGACCAGGCGCGTGCCCCAGCCGATCTGGACGCCGGCTTTAACGAGCTGCTCGGAGAAGCGCTGGCCCTGGTGCTCGCCGGCCATGAAGACGTAGAGATTCTTTTTCTGTAGTTCCTCGGCGATGCTCTTGGCGATTTCCGGCGTGGGCGCCGCGCCTAAAATGGCGGCAAAGCCGGGCGCTGTACCATCGACGAATTCCACGCCGCGCTTACGCATGATTACATCATCGGCCGCCCCGAGCCATATATTGCCTTCGGTGACATCCTCCCCCCGCAGGTAGAAATCGGGGTTTTCCAGATAGCGTATCGCCTCGATTATTTCCTCGGCCCAGAAGGTGATCATACCGGAGTCGAGGGTCGGGCCTAAATAGGGCAGGTGGTGCTCGGCTTTAACCGGCGGCGGCAGCAAAGCGCGGCATTTCTTCAGCACGGCTTCCATATCGCCGAGCTTAGCTACCTTCATGCCGGAGATACCGTAGATAATAGGCAGGTAATAGGCGGTTTTGGGGAATCCCACCGGCTCGTTGGCGCCCCATTTTTCCATCGCCTCGCGCCACTTTCGCTCCGCGCGCTCGACTATTTTATGGGTGCCGTTGATGGCCGCCGACGCGATAATCTTGGACATTGATCCTCCTCAATCAAGACCGGTTTCCCCCCGTTAATCGGGGGTTAGCCTTCCAGTTCTCTCCTCATGGCCATGTCGTAAAGAACTCTCTCCCTGGACTTATCGATGCCCAGGGCTTTACGCTTGCTATCGATATGGGCAATCATGAGATGGGCGGCTTTAATGGGGTCGGGCTCGAAGTCCCACATGCCGCCGTACTTCTCCTCCATATCTTTGAACAGGTATTCGGTGACTTCCTTGCTGCCTTCGGTAGGCCAGGTGACACCGAAGACGGTATAGACCCCCGAAGCCACGAAGTACTGACCGATGGAGATGGCTTTCTCGCTCATCCACTCCGGCGCTGCCCCGGCTACGGGTAGATCGCTGATATCATCGCCCAGACCGCCGTCTTTGACCATGGCGGTGGCGGCGATCAGTATACGGCTGTTGTCCACGCAGGAACCCATGTGGAGCACCGGCGGGATGCCGACTGTCTCGCAGACCTCGGCCAGCCCCGGCCCGGCATATTTGGCGGCGGCTTCCGGGACCATCAGCCCCGCCATGGCGCTGGCTATGGCGCTGCAGCCGGTCTGTATGACCAGGACATCGTTCTTGATGAGCTCTTTGATCATGGCGACGTGGGCCTGATTATGTTCCCAGCGGGCGTTATTGCAGCCGACCACGCCGGCCACGCCCCGGATGCGCCCGTTGATGATGTTATCGTTGAGCGGCCGGTAGGAGGCGCGGAACAGGCCGCCGAGCAGGTAGTTGATGGTCTCATGGGAGAAGCCGGCGATGAGCTCTTGCCGTTGCTGGGGAATTCTGATGTTCTTGCTCCGGTTGGGGAAGGCCTCTATGGCGGCCCGGACGACGGCTTTGGCGCCGTTCAGGGCGTCGTGCTCGTTAAACTCGATGTGCAGGGCCCCCTTGATCTTTGCCTTGGGGGAGGTGGTGATTATTCTGGTGTGGTAGCACTGCGCGATATCCGGCAGCGACTCCATGATGCATTGGACGTCCACCACCATGGCATCCACGGCCCCGGTGACCAGCGCCAGCTCCTGCTGGAGGAAATTGCCCGCCAGCGGTACGCCGTGGCGCATCAATATCTCGTTGGCGGTGCAGCAGATGCCGCCTAGGTTTATCCCTTTAGCCCCTTTTTCCTTCGCTAGTTTTATCATCTCCGGGTCGTTGGCCGCGGCGACGATCATCTCGGAAAGCAGTGGTTCGTGACCGTGAATGATGAGATTTACCTCGTCCTCTTTCAGGACGCCAAGGTTCACCTCGCTCAGTACGGGGGAGGGGGTGCCGAACAGGATATCCTGCAGGTCGGTGGCGATCATGCTGCCGCCCCACCCGTCGGCGATCGACGCCCGGACGCCCTGTGTGAGCAGGTTTTCATAATCCTGGTCGACGCCCATATGCGTGCGGTGCATTATTTCCACGATTTCTCTATCGATGCCCCGCGGCATAACGCCCGTCTGCCGCCATATTTCCTGGCGTTTTAAGGGCGCTCTCTTCGTGAACAGCAGCTCGCCTTCCTGCTTGCCGAACTCGGCGAGGGCTTTCACACCGATATCTACCGCTATTTCTTCGTTGCTGCGGTTACCTATTTCTATGCCCCATTCCAGGGCCAGCGCCAGCAGTTTCTGTTCGTCTCTTATCTTGTAGCCCGGCGCCGCTCCCTTGGCGACGGCAATGAACAGTTCGGCCACCCCCCGCCCGTGGTCGGAGTGGGCCGCCGCCCCGCCGGCGACCATGCGGATGAAATTGCGGGCGGCGATCGTCTCGGCGGTGGCGCCGCAGATCCCGCGCCTCTTCTTCTTTTCTTCCGGGGTCTCGTGTTTGCCCTTGGCCAGCGGTATCCGGCAGGGTCCCATGCCGCAGTTCTTGCAGCAGCTGCCCACCGACCCGATAGGGCAGGGCTTCAGGCTCTCAGCCCGGTCGAAGGCGAGGCTAACCTTATCGGCGCAGGCTTTGTCGATAAGTTCCATGCTTGCTTTATCGATGCTTTTCTTTTGTTTTTCTTCTGCCATTTTTTCCACCTCATTCAATCGCGGATAGTTCCGTTATCATATCTTTCACCAGCTTTATCGCTTCGGGGTGCCTCATGATCAGCACGTCTGCCCCCGTTAACAGCAGCATCATCGCGGACATCGCTTCCAGGAGGATGCCGCGCTTGCCAGGGTCGCCCATCTTAGGGTCGTCTTTGATCTTGGCTTCCTTGGTCTTCCAGGCCTCTTTACCGAGGTTACAGATAATGGGGAACTGCAGTTTGGTGTCCTGCTGGGTGAGCGCCGCCATGCGCATCCTTTCCATGACCGAGAAGCAGTACTCGATGCCGTAGCCGATGCCGCTGACGGTGGGGTCCATGAGCAGCATGTTGTCCGGCACGCCGAGGTTGCCCAGCAGGATATTGAGCTGCTTGGCCAGGTTGATGTCGATAGGAGAGGATGCCGCGACCGTGTGCTTGTAGCCGATGGCCGCTGCGCCGATCCGCTTGTGGTCGGCCTCTTCTACCGGGCCGAGAATAAGGTTTTTATCCTGGCACAGCTCGGCGATAGCCCGCAAGGTTTCGGTGTCCTTGTCGTGATTGGCGGTCCCCCAGACGATTAGCGGCACATCGATGGCGTCGGACACTCTTTTAGCGGTCTGGGCGGCTTCGGCGGCGGGCCGGTTCGTGCCGTTGGGGTCGGTACTGAGCAGTTGTAAGCAAATCATCTCCGCGCCATAGTCTTTAATGCATTTCTGCGCCCACGCTACGGGGTCGTCAGTGACCCCGGAGAACGGCGCCAGCGCCGCTTCCGGCCAGTCCTCGGGGGGCAGGTCATAGACCTCCATGGCCACGCGCGGCAGGTGCGGCATCTGCCCTTCGAAGAGGTGGAACGGGTAGGCCGTCTCCCCGCCGACCGTTACCGCTTTAGGTCCTTTACCGAGCGTGATTTCTTTTATCTTTCCGCTGTAGGCAGTCCTGGGTATCTCGAATGCCATCGCTTCTCCTTAAGCAGGGTTCTTTCTCTTTTCGCTGCCGAACCACTCGCTGGAATACCAGTAGCGCTCGCCGGACTTCAGGTACCTGAGCTTTTCGTCGCGTCCTTCCAGTTTCTGGCGCCAGCGTCCGGCGTCTTCACCTTTCGGCTCGCCGCTTTCATATGTCCCGGCGAGGACATCTACCTTGCCCCGGCCCGGGGCCTCTTTCTTTTCGGTGTTCCCATCCATATTTTCCCCCTATTACTTAGTGCCGGCCGCCAGGCTGGCGGCCCCGATCACGTTTTTCATGAGCATAATGTTCGTCATTGGCCCCGTGCCGCCGGGTACGGGTGTTATCATCCCCGCCACCGCGGCCACCTCATTAAAGTCAACATCCCCTACCATCTTATCATCCACAAAATTGACGCCAAAGTCAACAACGACTGCTCCCGGCTTTATCCAGTCCCCTTTGATCATCCCCGCTTTACCTACGGCAGCGCACAGGATGTCCGCCGTCCGGCATATGCCGGGCAGGTCGTCGGTCTGGGAATGGCAAAGGGTGACACTGGCGTTTTCACGCAGCAGCAGGAATGCCATCGGTTTGCCCACGATGTTCGAGCGCCCTACTACTACGGCGTGTTTGCCGGCCAATTTCACGCCCAGTCTTTTGAGGATCTCCATCCCGCCGGAGGGTGTCGCCGGGGCGAAGAACGGCCCGACCATTGCGGGCCTGCCGGCCGGCGCGGCTTGCGCCAGGCGCCCGGCATTTAGAGGATGTACACCGTCGATGTCTTTCCCGGGGGAAAGGGCATCTTTGACGGCCGCTTCATCTATGCCCCGGGGTAAAGGCTCCTGTATCATGATGCCGTGGATCGCGGCATCCCTGTTCAATCTGGTAACGAGGGCCACGATTTCTCCCTGCGCGGCGCTCCCGGGCAAAGTATGGAGCTGGAAGCCCATCCCCCGCCCGGCGAAGGCCTTTTCCAGGGCATTACCGTAGCTGACCGAGGCCGGGTCGTCACCCGCCCGAACGATGGCGGCCGTGGGTTTATAGCCATGTTTCTTAACAAATTCGGCGATTTCCGCCTCTATTTCCGCCCGCATGGATTTCGCCAGTTCACTACCGTTTAATATCGTCGCCGTCATCTATACATGCCTCCAGATTTCTCAAGGCTATAATTTACTCACCACGAGGTTGTAGATTTCGTCACGGAGCGCCGGTTTACCTTGAAGCAGACTATTCAGTTTGCTGCGGCTTTCACTAACGAAGCGCTCATCCTTTATCAGGCCGAGGTTGATGAGGACATTAAGGGCCGCGC
>JBFYTX010000199.1:0-5744 GCA_041300345.1 Dehalococcoidales bacterium
AAGGTAAGTCTGAAGTCTTTTAATGAATCCTGTCATTTTTCGCTCCTGGACGTTTTCAGAGAAAAAATTTCTTAATTGCAGCCGGAGAGTCAGACCATATGAGCAGGCAACGATAACATAACACTGGATTCTAACATTGGGGTAATGTCAAAGTCCAGACCCGGGACTCTATCCAGGCTTTACATATTACCGTTTCAGCAACTGGCAAATATCAGGGGGGAGTTACATCTGATTGCGGGGGATTATCCCGTCGGCGCCGGAACCAGAGATGCTTCCGCCAGCTCTTTTTTCCTATTTCGCTGCGGATGCGGGAGAACGAGGAATCGACTACATCACGAATGGCACGGTCGACCTCCTGGCTGTCCAGTATTTCTACGATAGCGTCGTACGTTCGTTCCTCGGCACGCTCCAGGGCGTCGACCAGGCCCACAAGATGCGCCAGACTCGGCACGAGCCCCTCTTTAGGGGTAGCCGCCCGGACGCGCTGCAGAACATCGGCCTTATTTTGTTCGAAGGCCTCCGCCACCCCATGACTGAAGCTGGTCCGGTCCATATCCGCCTGGATGCGGGTAAGAATACGGTCGAGTACTATATCTGTTATCTCCTCCTCAAAAGCCCATACCAGGGCCAGGACCGTGCGTTGTACGAAACCGTCACCGAGCAACCGGTCTACGGAGCGGATAAATCGCGCCACCAGGATGAGCCATACCCATACCCCTTCGATGGCAAAGCCACGATCGACGAGCGCCAGCGCCGGGACGATGGCAATGAAGTCGAAGAAGCGGCTTCGCAAGTACTTCGCCCGGCTCCAGCGGAATCCGCTGCGGGTAAAGAACTCGACAGCGAAAACGACGCCGAGCGCGATATCAACTATGATCCAGGCAGTGGGTACCGCCCCCTGGGAGCCAAATACCCAGATCGCCAGCAGGACCAGTGACAGCAGGGAAAGTATGAAAGCGCCCCAGTGCAGGGCTGCATGACGGTGCGGCAGGGATTCCAGTTCCTCGAGTCGCGCGGCTAGCTTTGAAATACTCTGAGGGGAGTCTCCTTTGATGATATTATCCCGTCTATCGAGTTCTGTTGAGGTCTTGGGTAACTGGTTTTGAGGCTCATCTTTCTTTTGCAGAGTCATCTGTTGTGCCCTCCTGTGTGGATTCCACCCCGATACTCTCCGCTTTGTTCCTTGACGTTATTATATTTTAGTACGGTTATCATACAGAAATCAAAAAACTGCGGTGATTTATATAACAGATTTATGACATCTGCGGTAAAGCCACCAACATTACCGCGCCGAAGATACTGGCTATCCAGAAATGGGGGATTTTATTGGACATCATATCAGGTTATTATCATAATGAGACAGGTATGTCTGATAAACGCCCGAGAATTACCCGCGAAAGCCGGACCGTCGCCGTCATGATCGCCGGCTATTGCCGTGCCCATCATGCGGGTAGAGAGCTTTGCCGCGAATGCGCGGCGCTGCGGGACTATGCCCTGGACCAGCTCCGCCGGTGTCCGTTCGGTGAAGGCAAGACCACCTGCGCTAAGTGCCCGGTGCATTGCTTCCGCCCGGAAATGAGGGAGAAAATCAGGGCCGTGATGAGGTACTCGGGTCCTCGCATGATTTACCGGCATCCCATAATGGCGGTACGGCATATTATCGACGCTCGCCGTAAGGAACCGGTGAAGCGGTCTCCCTGACCTAGTCTATGTAGAGCAGGAATCCCTTTAAATACTCCGTTTCCGGGTGATAGATGTTGACAGGGTGGTCGAAAGGCTGGCGGTATTTCTGGATGATCCGCGCCCGCCGCCCCGCTTCATTCGCCGCTTCGAACACCACCTGCTGGAACAGGCGCTCGTCCACGAAGCGGGAGCAGGAGAACGTCAGCACCAGCCCTTCGGAACGCACCTTCTGGATGGCCAGCCGGTTGATATCTTTATAGCCGCGGCAGGCCGGGATGACATCCGACTTTTTCTTGGCGAAAGCGGGCGGGTCGAGGATGATAAAATCGTAATCCAGCTCCGGCCTCCTCAGGAACTCGAAGACATCGGCGTTGAAAAACGAACCGGCATCCTCGCTAATGCCGTTCAGTCTGAAGTTCTCCCGCGCCAGGGCCAGGGCGGTTTCGGACGATTCCACCGAGTCCGCCCTTGTCGCCCCGCCCTTTATCGCATAAACGGAGAACGCTCCGGTGTAGGCGAAAGCGTTCAGAACCTTGCGGCCCAGGGCCTGCCCCCCGGCGAGCTTCCGCATTTCCCGCTGGTCGAGGAAAAA
Organism: Dehalococcoidales bacterium; assembly: GCA_041300345.1. GTDB lineage: Bacteria > Chloroflexota > Dehalococcoidia > Dehalococcoidales > RBG-16-60-22 > JBFYTX01. The sequence goes on from JBFYTX010000199.1 coordinate 2,276, forward strand.
CCCCGTCTTCTGTGAATCCATAATGTTTACCAGGAAGGGCAGCCCCTCTTCAAGTATCCGGACTTTTTCCACCGGCTCGCCGTAGAGCGCGGCTTCATAGTCGTTCAGTCCTTCCTCGCGGCGCGCAGGCAGGTCGGATTTTTCATAGATGCTCCGTGGCTTCAGCTTTGGCACGAGGAGTTCCAGAAGGAGAGGCTTAAGCTTTTCCATGCCCAGCGTGCCCACCTGCAGGACGAGTACGTCGTTATAGAGGTCGGCGACCAGCCCCGGGAGAAAATCGCCCTCGGCGTTGATCAGGCGGTAATCGTTGGTTACGGCCGGATTGAAAAAACGGCGCCGCAATTCCAATGCTTTCTCTACGTTCTGCCGGATGGCGTCCTCCGGCGCAGTATCGCCGAAGCTGACCATCCGCCCGGTGATCGACGCCTTCCGGTTGAAATAGGCGTGGCCCAGCAGGTCGCCACCGGCGCTGCGGACCGGGAGGACGCCGCCGTTCTCGAAGTCCGGCAGCGACGCCACCGCGCCGGAGAAAATCCAGTGGTGGCGGTTACGGATGGCCTTGTCCCGCCCTGGCTTTAAAATCACGCTTTCCATGCTCATCTAATATTAAGCCAGCTAGAGGTCGACTGGCAAGGTTTATTAGGGCGGATACCGTTTGCTTATATTGTTGATTTTCGGTACTCCCCCTTAATCCCCCTCTCCAGCCATAAATATTCCTGACGCCCTCTCGATACTTCTGACTGGAGAGGGGATACAGGGGAAAGGTAAGCACCGACAACCAAAAGCAAACAAAAACCAAGGGGGTGAGGTTCATGATAATAACATTTCATATATTTGATGACCTGATGGTAAAATATAAAGGATATAACGTAAGACGATAAAATCGGCTTCAGGAGAGAAACACATGGAAGAAAAGATTGTCTACTTTGAAGAGCCCGGTCCGGCCAATACCGAGACGGTCTTGCGCCTCGCGGCCGAGCGCGCGAAAGCCCGCGGCATAACAAAGGCCGTACTTGCCTCTACCACCGGCGAGACAGCGCGACTGGCCGTCAGGCTCTGGGCGAAAAGCGGCATTAAAAAGATCATCATGGTGCCTCACCAGTACGGCTTTGCGTTCGGCCAGCGGTTCCCGCCGGAGCTGGTCAAGGAGCTCGCCGACCAGGGACACGCCGTCCATTTCGGCACCATGCTCTTCCATACCGAGAACCTCTACGGCATGAACACGCCCTTCGTCATGGCCAGCCTGCTCCGCACCTTTTGCCAGGGGATGAAGGTCTGCGTGGAGATCCTGTTGATGACCGTCGACGGCGGGCACGTCGAAGTCGGGGAAGAGGTAGTGGTCGTGGCGGGATCGGGTCGCGGCGCGGATACCGCGGTCGTCGCGCTGGCGGCGCCTTCCACGCGCCTGGCCGACCTTCATATCACCGAGATTATCTGCAAGCCCCTACAGACCAAGCAGGGACTGCCCCCCAAGGGGCCGCCGCCCCCGCCTCCGATGGAGAAGAAGTCTTAACCCGGGAAGGACTCAGATGACCGATAAAAACTTAATCAGTAAAGTGGCGAATCTGGCTGGCCTGGTGGACTATCAGGCGGGCTCCGTGGTCAGCCGGACGATTATCGACAAGTCAGCCGGCACCCTGACGCTGTTTGCCTTCGACGAAGCCCAGGCCCTCAGCGAGCATATGGCCCCTTTTGACGCCTTGGTATATATTCTCGACGGTCAAGCCGAAATCATCATCTCCGGTAAACTACTCCACCTCAACCAGGGAGAGATGGTCATAATGCCAGCCAACCAGCCCCATGCCCTCAAAGCCATCGACCGCTTCAAAATGCTGCTGGTGATGATAAAGTCCTGGTAACGATAGGAACATCGGGAGTATAGGTTTTCCTCTCACCGCCAGCTTTATGGTGTACGCAAGTCCCATTAGTCAGGGGCTATTGTTAATACATTGTTGCGCAAACAGTATCCCCCCTTGCATTTCTGTGCAAAATTGCGTATAGTTAGGGGAAGCCTTTCTATTCCTTCTCTTTAAGGGGGTGCGCCATGCTGGATGATCTCGGACAGAAAATAATCGGTGAGCTTCAGGAAGACGCCCGGCAGAGCTTCCGGGAAATCGGCCGCAAGCTGAAAGTATCCGAGGGGACAGTCCGCAACCGGGTCAAGTCCCTGGTAAAAAGCGATATGATGAAGGTCAGCGCCGTGCCCAATCCGCAGCAGCTCGGGCTGAACTTCATGTGTGTCATGTGCATCGAGGTCAAGGTCGGGACCGCGGAAAAAGTGGAGGAGAGGCTGATTCAGAGCCCCAACGTTTATTATCTCTGCGGCTGTACCGGCACCTACGATATTATCGGTATTTTTGTTTTTCATACGCCGGCAGGGTTCGACGAGTTCGTGAAGAATGTCATCGCCGGCATTCCGGAGATTGTCCGGACCACTACTTTTGTGGTCATGCACGTTTCCCGGAGCCCCTGGGAACATAACCTGGATATTGCCTCGCTGATGAAGGCTTAAGCTGCCGGATTGTCATCGGCGTTTTTTCGGTTCGGGGCGCCGGCTGCGCCGTATTGTCCCTGCCTTCCCTTCGTTTGACACTGGTGAGGGGCACACGTTAATATTTTAAGGGAGAATACATGACGTTTTTTGATACTGAAGGAATGACCCGCCGCGAAGACCTGGACCGCCGTCATGAGACCATCATGAAACGTCGGCGGATTATCCTGCTTTCGATCCTCGGCGTCGTCGTTCTTTTCGTGGTATTCATCCTCGTATATAATTTCACCGATGTTATGTTCGGGGTGTCGGAGGACCTGGAGTCCGCGCCGCAGAATGGCGACTGGGTGATGTTCCGCCACGACCAGGCCCATACCGGCAGCACCGGAGCAGGGGGACCCATAGACGGCGCGCTGAAATGGACTTTTACCACCGGGGAGCCCATTCATTCTTCGCCGGCGGTGGTCGACGGCGTGGTCTATTTCGGCTCCCGTGACCACCATATCTATGCCGTTGATACGGCAACCGGGGAGGAAATATGGTCTTTCGAGACGGGCAGCTGGGTGGAATCTTCTCCCGTCGTGGTGGATGGCGTGTTATATTGCGGCTCCAATGACCATAATCTTTATGCTATCGACGCCGCCAGCGGGACCGAGCTTTGGCGTTTTGAGGCCATATACGCCATGAGGTCTTCGCCCGCCGTGGCCGGCGGCAGGGTATACATCGGGTCGGACGATTATCATCTCTATTGCGTGGACGCCCTGACGGGTAAAGAGCTCTGGAACGTCAAGACGAGAAACGGCATCCTGTCCTCACCGGTGGTCACCAAGGGCATGGTCGTGTTCGGTTCTACGGACCGCTCCGTCTATGCGATCAACGCCGCTAACGGCCGGCAGCGCCTTGACTTCCGCACGACCGCCCTTATCGGCTCCTCTCCAGCCGTTCAGGACGGCGTCGCCTATTTCACAACCTCCGCCG
>JBFYTX010000203.1:0-2634 GCA_041300345.1 Dehalococcoidales bacterium
GCCCCCCGGTATCCCGCTCCCCGCATCGTAGATGATGTGCCGCAGCGTTGTCCCCATCGGCACTTCGACCATCCCTGTGTTGACGACTTTTCCCGCCAGGGAAAACACGGCGGTGCCGGGGCTTTCCCGACTCCCCGTCCCTTTGAACCAATCCGCCCCGTTACTGATGATATGCCTGACGTAAGCCAGCGTCTTGACGTTGTTGACAACTGTCGGTTTGCGGAACAGCCCCCGCGTTGCCGGGTAGGGCGGACGGTGCTCGGGCATCCCCACCTCCCCTTCCAGTGACGCTATCAGCGCCGTCTCTTCCCCGCACACGAACGCCCCCGACCCCTGGAAGAGCGTTATCTCGAAGCTGAAATCGCCGCCCAGTATCTTGTCGCCGGTGAGTTTTAGCTCCTGCGCCTGTTTTAAAGCTGTCTCGAGTCGTTCCACCGCCAGCGGGTACTCGGCGCGGACGTAGATGTAGCCTTGCTTGGCCCCTACCCCGTACCCCGCGATGATCATTCCCTCGATGACGCTGTGCGGGTCGCTTTCCAGTATCGCCCTGTCTACAAATGCCCCCGGGTCGCCTTCGTCCGCGTTGCAGATGATATATTTCTGTTCGCCGGGAGCGTCGCGGCAGCCCTGCCATTTCTCTCCGGTCGGAAATCCCGCCCCGCCCCTGCCCCTTAGCCCCGACCTTTTTACCTCGTCAATTATCTCCTGCGGCTTTTCTTGCAGCGCTTTAGCCAGCGCGCCGTACCCGCCCGCGGCAATATACTGGTTGATGTCGGCAGGGTCGATGTGACCGCAGTTTTTGAGTATGATTTGCTTCTCGTATTTCGCCCTCGGGAAATCTTCAAAGCTCGGCAGGCCCTCGCTGGCTTCCAGCGCCCCGAGAACGAACTCGGGACACGGGTTGTCCCCGAGTATATACTCATTTATCAATCTTTCGGCGATGACCGCGTTGACGCGCCCGTAGACTATCGGGGGATTGCCCGGCTTTTGTATGATCACGATTGGCTCGGCGTAACAGTGCCCCATACACCCGGCTTCTATCACGGCGGCGTCGATGTCGCGCTTTTGGATCTCTTCTTTGAATGCTTTGATGATGTCCAGCGCGCCGGCCGCCCGACCGCATGTCGCCGCCCCGACCGTTATCACCGCCTTTTTCCGCCTTAGCTCCTGCGCGCGGCTTTCGGCGCTATGCTTTATCTCATCGTAGGCGGCCTGCACCGCCGCGTCTTTATTGGTCATTTTGTTTGCTTTCCTTGCTCGTGTAGTCGTGCCCGAAGCCCAGCAGTATCCCGTCCACCCTGGTCGGCTCTACCTGGCCTTCCGGCTTGTTATCCACGACCGTCACCGGCGCCATGGTGCAGCAGCCCACGCACGCCACGGTGTCCAGGTCGAACTCACGGTCCGGTGTTGTCTGCTTCGGCTCGATTTTCAGCCGCCGTTTCCAGGCCTCCAGCGTGATGTACCCGCCCTTCATGTGGCAGGCCGTCCCCAGACACACTTTGATCGAGTGCCTGCCCGGCGGATTGAGCCGGAACTGGTTGTAGAACGTGGCCACGCCGTACACGTCTATCGGCGCTATATCCAGGTACGTTGCGATTTCTCTCATCGCTTCCTGCGGCAGGTACCCGAGCTTTCCCTGCACCCGCTGCAGTACCGGTATCAGGTTCTCTTTTCTCCGCTCGAATCCGCTCAGGATTTGCCCGATTTCCTGTATAGTCTGCTCACGCACTGGTTTGTCCATAATTTTTAAGTTGTTGACTTCTGGTTTTGATTTTTGAGATTTGAATTTTTACTTATCTTGGCCCGAATATCCCGCTCCCTATCCTGACGATGTTCGCCCCCTCCTCGATCGCCACCCTATACGAGTCCGTCATCCCCATTGAAAGATATTTCATTTCTACGCCGGGTATCCTTAGCCCTTTTATCCTGTCAAAAAGCTTTTTCGTCTCTCTAAAATATCTTCTTGTCTCTTCCGGCTGGCTGACCGCCGGCCCCATCGTCATTAGCCCCTCCACCCGTATATTCTTTAGCCTTGAAATTTCCCTGATCAGCCCCTCCGCTTCCTCCGGCTTTACGCCTGCTTTTCCCGCCTCCCGCCCGCTGTTGATCTCTACTAAAACCGGCATTACTTTGCCGAGCCGGGCGCACCTTTTGTCGATTTCTTTTGCCAGTTCTACCGAATCGACCGTTTCTATCATGTCGAAAACTTCTGAGGCCTTTTTAACCTTGTTCTTTTGCAGGTGCCCGATGCAGTGCCACTCCATATTATCCCCCGCCGCCTGCTTGACCCTCTCCGCCTCCTGCACGTAGTTCTCCCCGATTATCCTTACGCCGGCGGCCGCGGCTTCCAGTACTTCCGCCGGCTCCCTCGTCTTGGCCGCCGCCTCCAGCCGCACGCCTTCCGGCATTTCAGCGAGTATTTGCCGTACGTTCTGTGCGATACTCATTTTATCGTCCCCCGGATATTCACTATTTTACCTTAATCAGCCTGCCCCCGCCACACTAAGTATGGTCACCCCTGCCCCTCTCAAGCCTGTTGGCTTTAATGATCCAGGAATTTACTCGGCTGGAGAGGGGAGTAATTGAGAGAGGGGCTGAGCCCCCTCTCAAAGTCTCTCCCCCTTTCAAACAACA
>JBFYTX010000208.1:0-13468 GCA_041300345.1 Dehalococcoidales bacterium
CGACGGCGCGAATGCGCCACAGGTCCCACTTCCGCCTGAGGGCGAGGCGGGTCACCAGCAGCGAGGCCGCCAGCGCGGCCGTCACCGCGGCCAAGCTCAGGATGGGCCGCGATTCGTCAAAGGCCGGCCAGCCGCCCAGCCAGGCAAGCCAGGGATAGACCCAGAAGACCTCCATCAGGACAACAGACAGCGGGTAAAAGACCGTCGCCAGCCAGTCGAAGCCGCCCCGGGTTTCAGCCGAGTCCATGGCGTTTATCATTTATTTTTCCGCCAGCCCTATCTCCTGGACCACGTCCCAGGCGACGTCGTCGTGGATGTAATAGATATCCAGGCTTTCCGCCCCCGGCTCCGGCCCTTCTTTGGGAGGCCCGCCCACCTTCACCAGCGCTACGCTGCGCCCCACCCGCTTTAAATCCATTAAAGTCGCGATCAGCTCCTCGGATGGCTGGGCGGCGACGACCAGCAGCGTGCTGCCCCAGGGCAATAACGGGGCCTCCTGCCGGATATATTTCGCTATGGGAACCGTCTCCGACTGGTGTAACTGCGCCAGCGCCTCGAGGATATGCATGAGCTGGTCGGGGTGCCCGCTGTGCGGCACCTTCACCATCCCCTGAGAAAAACGGGTGATCTGGTTGACGTGCAGGCCGACGCGAAAGCCCGCCTTGAGGGCGCAATCGGAGATGGAAGCGGCGGCGATGATCCCCAGCTCCTGGAGCTGGTAGATGCTCCCCCACAGGGGCGCCTTCAGGGTGCGCACGTCCAGGAAAAGGCTGATGTCCACCGTGGTGGTCGGTTCGTAGACCCTGGTCTGGAGCCGGCCGAGCCGGGCGGTGCTCTTCCAGTGGATGCGCTTCAGGCTGTCCCCGGGAACATAGTCGCGCACTCCCGCGGTCAGCACCGGGTCCTGGAAAAGGTGTTTCTTCAGCCGGATATCGCCGAAGAGCTGCCGCGACGGGATGCCCAGCTTTTCCAGCGGGACTAAACGGGGATACACCAGGAGATAGTCCAGCTGGTCGAACTTTTTTTCTTTACGGAAGAAGCCGAACAAATCGCCGGAATGGACATAGGTCGGCCCGAAGACGAACGCGCCGCGCTGCGGGCAGCGCACCGGGAAGCGGCGCTTCACGCGGTGGTACATGTTGATGGGGAAGATGTTGGTGAGGACAACGCGGTCCTCGGTCATGGGCTCGGTTTTGCCCTTGAGCAGGGTCACCTTCTCCGGCAGCTCGTCCTCGATCTTCAGCCAGGGGAGAGGCAGGGGCTTGCGGTTGGCGACCTCGATCTCCAGGACGATCTCCTCGCCGAAAAATACCTGGTGGTGGCTCAAACGGCGGCGGTATTCGACGCGGTGGAGGCAGAAGCGGTTCCACAGGCGCGACACGCCGCCGGTCAGTAAAAACAACAGGCAGATAAGCGCCAGGGCGACCTGCTGCAGCGCCAGGCTGACGACCAGGATCAGCGCCGCGAGGAACAGCCAGGCGTCGCCCCGCATAGCTTACCCTTCCCCGGGGACGGCGCCGTCTTCCACCGGCACGGCCACGGAGTCCACGATCTCTTTGAGGGTCTGCTCGGCTTTCTGGCCGCGGAGCCGACTCTCCGACTTGGGGATGATGCGGTGGATGAGCACGGGCGTCACCAGGTACTTGATATCGTCGGGGGTGACATATGACCTCCCCCGGATGGCAGCGAAGGCTTGCGAGGCATTGTAGAGCGCCAGCATGGCCCTGGGGCTGGCCCCCAGCTCCACGGCGGCGTTGCTGCGGGTGGCGTGAATCAGGCGGATGATATAGTCCTCGACGTCCGCAGCCACGTGCACCTCGTGGCAGTCCTTCTGCATTTGCAGCAGGTCGCCGGACGAGACGACCGGTTTCAGCTCGTCCAGGGGGTCGGTAGCGCGGAAGCGCGAGAGTATCAGTCGGTCGTCCTCCGCGGAGGGATAGCCGATCTGTATCTTGAGGAGAAAGCGGTCGAGCTGGGCTTCGGGCAGAGGGAAGGTGCCTTCAAGCTCGATGGGGTTCTGCGTCGCCATGACCAGGAAGGGGCGGGGCAACGCGCGCGTTTCCCCCTCGGTGGTGACCTGCCGCTCCTGCATGGCTTCCAGCAGGGCCGACTGCGTCCGCGGCGTGGCGCGGTTGATCTCGTCGGCCAGGACCACCTGGGACATAATCGGCCCGGCCCGGAATTCAAAGTCGGCGGTCTTCTGGTTGAAGATATAGGTGCCGGTGATGTCCGAGGGAAGCAAATCGGGCGTGCACTGGATGCGCCGGAAGCTGCAACCCAGCGAGCGCGCCAGAGACTTGGCCAGGACGGTTTTGCCCAAGCCCGGTACGTCTTCTAAAAGTATATGCCCCTCGCAGAGCAGGGCGACGACGGCCAGCTCCACCACGGCGCCCTTGCCGACGATGACGCGTTCGACGTTTTCTTTGACCACCGACGCGGCGTCCCGTATTTTTTGCACAATTTTCTCATCCATTTACAAATTCGCTTTCTAGTTGAATATAACGACTTAAATACAACGATGTAACTACCTTGATATTATCATTATTACGTGTCATGTGACAAAACTAACAGATTATTCGATCTCTTCACTGTAAAATTTCATCGATGGTCGCAGAATTTAACATCATGGTCGGGGGGGAGGCGGGGCAAGGCGTCCAGTCCGTCGGCGCCATACTGGCGGCGTCGCTGGGACAAGCCGGCTTTAATGTCTTCGCCGACCAGGACTACGAGAGCCGGGTCAGGGGCGGTCATAACTTTTTCCGCATCCGGGCAAAAACGGATATCGTACAAGCCATCTCGACGGACATCGACCTGCTGCTGGCGCTCAACAAGGAGACCATCGATCTCCACGAGAAAGAGGTCAAAACCGGCGGTATCGCTGTCTACGACGCCGAGGAAACCAAATTTTCCCCGGATAAAGACTTTTTTTTACACATCCCGCTGCTGAAACTGGCCGTGGAAAAGGCGGGGAACAAGCTGATGGTCAATACCGTGGCCGCGGGGGCGGCGCTGGGGCTGGCGGGGCTGGATTTCGAGATATTAACGGCCGTGCTGGCTAAAGAGTACGGCCGGCACGGCGAACAGACGGTCAAGGACAATGTTACCGCCGCCCGGGCCGGCTATGACTTTGCTTTGTCAAGCGGGAAAAAACTAACGCTTCCCCAGGCACAACCGGCACAAAAACGTAAACTCCTGGTGAACGGCAACGAGGCGCTGTGCCTGGGCGCGATGGCCGCCGGCTGTAAATTCGTCGCCGGGTACCCGATGACGCCGTCGAGCGCCATCCTGGAATACATCGCCGACAAGGGGCGGGAGTACGGCACGGTTATGGTACACGTCGAGGACGAGATAGCTGCCATGAACATGGCGGCGGGGGCGGGCTACGCGGGGGTGAGGTCAATGGTGGCGACCTCCGGCGGCGGTTTCGCCCTGATGGTCGAGGGGCTGGCCCTGGCGGGTATGACGGAGACACCGGTGGTGGTCGTCCTGGGACAGCGTCCCGGCCCGGCGACCGGCCTGCCGACCCGCACCGAGCAGGGGGAGCTGTTCTTCGCAATGCACGCCGGTCACGGCGAGTTCGCCCGCGCCGTATTGGCCCCGGCCGACGCCGCCGAGGCTTTCAGCGCCGCCGCCAAGGCTTTCAACCTGGCGGAAAAGTACCAGACGCCCGTCCTTATCCTTACCGATAATCACCTGGCTACGTCTTATTATACTGTCGATAAGTTTGATTTATCCCAGGTGAAGATCGACCGCGGTAATCTCGTTTACACCGATGACCTCAATTATAAACGTCACCTGGTAACGGAGTCGGGCGTCTCTCCACGCGCCCTGCCGGGGCTAGGCAAGGCTTTAGTCGTTACCGACTCCGACGAGCATGACGAGGCCGGACACATGATCGAGGATGCCGCCACGCGTAAAGCGCAGGTGGAGAAACGTTTACGGAAATTAAACGGCCTGAAACAGGAAATAACCGGACCCGAGTTTCATAAAGGCGAGGGGGCGGGGCTGACGCTGATCGGGTGGGGCAGCACTTACGGGGCGATACTCGAAGCCGCAGCCTTGCTGAAAGAAGAAGGCAAGCCGGTTAATACCCTTCATTTCCGCCAGCTCTGGCCATTCCCGGCGGAAGCTGCGTCCGCAGCACTTGGCCAGGCCGGGAAAAACATCGTCGTCGAGGGCAACGCTACCTCACAACTGGCCGCGCTGATAAGGCGCGAAACCGGGATACAGGTCAACGGCTCTGTTTTAAAATACGACGGCCGCCCTTTTTCCCCCAGGGAATTAGTCGAACGATTGCGTAGAGAGGTCGAGGCATGGTAACGCTCCTGGACTACGAATCCAGCGTCCCCAACGCCTGGTGCCCAGGCTGCGGGAACTTCGGCATTCTGCGGGCGGTAAAAAAGGCGCTGGTGGATCTGAATCTGGAACTGTGGCGGGTACTTTTCGTGTCGGGCATCGGGCAGGCGCCCAAGCTGCCGCATTATACCAAGGGTAACGTCTTCAACGGCCTGCACGGCCGCACGCTGCCGGCCGCCACCGGGGCGAAGATCGTCAACCACGACCTCGTCGTTATCGGCATCGATGGCGACGGCGGGGCTTACGGTGAGGGCGTGCAGCACTTGCTGGCCACCGCCCGCCGCAACGTCAATCTGACCTACCTCGTCCACAACAACCAGGTCTACGGGCTGACCAAGGGGCAGGCATCCCCCACTTCCGAACTTGGCTTTATCACGAAAACCACGCCCCTGGGCGCTATCCAGCCGCTCAATCCGCTGATGCTGGCTTTAGCCTCGGACATCAGCTTCCTGGCGCGGGGCTTCGCGGCGGAGATCGACCACCTGGCGGGGCTGATCAAGGCGGGCGTCCAGCACCACGGCTTTGCCCTGATAGATATCCTGCAGCCGTGCGTCTCTTTCAATCACGTTAACACCTTCGCTTGGTACAAGCAGCGCGTCTATAAGCTGGACGAAAGCTATAACCCCACGGATAAAGCCGCGGCCCTGTTAAAGGCGCAGGAGTGGGGCGACAAAATCCCCATTGGCGTTATCTATAAGCAGGACAGGCCTGTTTACGAAGAGAATTTACCTCAGCTTAAAGACCTGCCGCTGGTGAAACAGCCCATTGAGCCGACGCGGATTGAAAAGCTGATGGACGAGTTTTAGTCGGGAACTATTTACATCTGGTTGATTTGTTATGCTTACCCCCTGACCCCTCTCAAACAATTTTATTTTCTATATTGATTTATCCGATTGTTTGAGAGGGGGAGAGAATTTGAGAGGGGGCGAAGCCCCCTCTCTTCCATACTCCCCTCTCCAGCCATAAATATCTTTGAATATCTCAATGCATCCGGCTGGAGAGGGGTCAGGGGTGAGGTTAGCATGGACAACTAAAAGCAAATAGAACCTTTAGTCGTTCTCCTTGACAATCCTCTCCTCCTCTTGAATAATTACATCCTGCTTGTAGTCCCTTGATGATTTGCGCCGCCATGGCGTACAATACCGTTAGCACGTTTTAAGGAGGCACCGCCGTGATCAACAAGGAGATTTACGAGTTCCCCATCGTCTATACCAATCCCATTCCCAGGATAGCGCTCGGCTGGGGCGCCTACCAGACCATCGGCGATGAATGCAAAGCCGCCGGTATGAAAAAAGCCCTCATCGTTACCTCCGGGCTTAAAGGCACGGGCGTTATTGATGAAATCAAGGGCGTCATCAACTACGCCGGCGTAGCCACGGAGATTTACGACAAAATCACCACCAATCCCAAGGACCACGAAATCATGGCGGCATATAAAATGTTTAAGGAGGGCCAGTGTGATGGGGTGGTCGCGGTGGGCGGCGGCAGCTCCATCGATACCGGTAAGGGCGTCCGCATCGTGGCCGCCAACGGCGGCAAGGACATCACCGAATTCACCGTGTTCATCGACCCTCCCTGGATAGAAACGCTGAAAAAGATGAAGCCCTGCACCATCCCCCAGATTTCGGTAACGACCACCTCCGGCACCGGCGCTGAGGTCTCCTCCTTCGCGGCTCTTTCCAATACCAGGACCAAGACGAAAATACTGGTCAGCGCCCCGAACATTCCCTCCACCATCGCCGTTATCGACCCCCTCCTCGCCCGCCTGCAGCCCCGGCACGTCGCCGCGTGGACGGGGTTCGACGCCATGGCTCACGGCATCGAGGCTTTCGTGACCAAGGTGCAGGGTCCTTACGCTTACGGCCTGCTGCTGCGCGCCGTCGAGCTTATCTATAAAAACCTCCGCGAGTTCACCTACAACCGCATGGACCATGACGCCTGCGAGCGCATGTGCTGGGCGTCGACGATGGGCGGCATCGGCATCGGTTTCGGCGCGGGGGCTGGCATCGTCCACGGCCTGGGCCACCAGATCAGCGCCCTCACGGATTGCCATCACGGCCGCATCAACGCCGTGATGATGCTCGCCGGGGAGAGGTATAACCAGCCCGCCATCATCGGTAAGCTGGCCGCCCTGGTCCGGGCCATGGGCATAGATACCACCGGCCTGTCCGAATGGGAAGCCTCCGAGCGCTGGTTCGAAGAAATCGAACAGCTTCTCGAGGACCTGGAAATCACCCCCGGCCACCTCACCGAGCAGTTCGGTGTGCAGGAGAAAGACCTGGATAAAATCGTCAGGGTCTACGCCAACGACTTCTGTTCCCAGGGCAATCCCCGTGAGTTCAACTACGATGAGGTCATGGACCTCATGAGAAGCGTTCTTTAAATTTTTTCGTTAAGGAAATGAGGCACAAGAATGAAAACACAGACCAAGATTGATTTTTCGATACTGGATAAATTCGGCTTTGAGACGCCGCCCATCGGCGTTAAGTTCACCATCAAGCGTCCGGACTTCCCCCGGATAGCGAAGAAGATGACCCTGTGCCAGATGATCAAGCACGCGCAGGACGGCAACGCTTTTTACGCGGAACTGGAAGACCATACCTGTGACGCCGGACTCTACGTGATGGGGATGAAGGATGTCGAAAAAGCGTACGTCAACGGGGAATACGGGACCGGCCTTCAGGTCTACGAGTCGCCGCGCTCCGGCAGCCGTCTTTACCAGCACATCTATAAGATCGACAAAGGAACAGTCAACTATGTCTCTCTCGCCCCACTGGGCAAATTCACCTTCGAACCCGATGTGCTGCTTATCATGGCCAATACCACGCAGGCGGAAATCCTGCTGCGGGCGTCTAGCTACCGTACCGGCGATATGTGGCTGAGCAAGTACACGGCGGCGCTGGGGTGCGACTGGCTGCTCGTTTACCCATATGTCAGCGGGGAAATAAACTATACCACCACCGGCCTGGGCTTCGGGATGAGGCGGCGCCATATCTTCAAGGAAGGCCGGATTTTCTTCTCAGTGCCCTTCGATAAGATGCAGCCCCTGCTGGACACGCTGGCCGTTATGCCCTGGGTGCCGGAGGCTTATAAAGAGGATGGCCTGGAGTATGTCCGGAAGCTCCGCGTCAGGCTGGGACTTGAGTAATCGCCCGGGGAGCATCATAATATTACCAGGGGTGTACGTATCATGAATGAAGAAATGACTGTCTCTCCGGATAACGAGGTCAAGACCAGCGAAGAGCCCCAGATCCTCGAAGAAATAGCGATCGAAGAGATGGGCATCGACGGCGTCTGCGGGGTATATTAACCGATGACGCTGCGCCTGGCCACGGACGTCCAGGTGCGCCGGGAAAGCTGGGGGCTGCTTTTTTACCGGCAGGCGCCGCACAAGCTGTGTTTCGTGAAAAGCGGCGACTGGCTCCAGCCGGGGCATTTCGACGGCACTTGGGACTGGGCAAGCGTCACCGCCGATATCACCCGCCGCACCGGCACGCCCGTAGAAATCATCGAGCGCTCGCTGTCCCGCCTCACCGGCCGCCTGATGAAAAACAGGGTCGTCTCCGATGAAATACGCTGACTGGCCGCTCTCCGCGCCGGTAAACATCACCTGGGAAATAACCCGCCAGTGCAACCTCAAGTGTATCCACTGCCTTTCCGCCAGTTCTGTAGAATCGCCCGGCGAACTTACTTTAGAAGAGTGTAAAGGCATCGTCGACCAGCTGGCGGCGCTGAAGGTTTTTGAGATCAACTTCGGGGGCGGCGAGCCGCTGCTGAAAGGGTATTTCCTGCCCCTGCTGCGCTATATCCACGCGAAGGGCATCGTCACCTGTATCAGCACCAACGGCACCGTGCTTACACCCGAAGCGATAGAATTTTTCTCCAGTAATTCCCTCGTAAACGTCCAGGTCAGCCTCGACGGCGCCACGCCGGATGTCAACGACGCCATACGCGGTGAAGGGACGTTCCGGGAGATAATTTCCGGAATCGGGCTTCTTTCCGGTAAGGATATACCCCTCTCCATTAACACCGTCGTTACCTCTTTAAATTACAGTCAGCTGGATAAGCTCAAGGAGCTGGCGGCTTCTTACGGGGCGCGACTGCGCGTCTCGCGTTTCCGCCCGTCCGGCCGGGCGCGGGAAAGCTGGGAAGCGCTAAAGCTGGAACCGTCACAGCTGCAGGAGCTTTCAGCCTGGCTTTCCGGCGACCCAACCATCCTCACCGGCGACTCTTTCTTCTCAATTTCGCAGGACGGGCGGCGGCAACTCGGGCTGGACATGTGCGGCGCCGCCAGGATGACCGCCTGCATCGACCCCACAGGCGACGTTTACCCCTGCGCCTTCATGCAGTCGGCGGAGTTCCGCGGCGGCAGCCTGAGAGAAAAATCGCTTAAAGACATCTGGGACAAGGCGCCGGCTTTCGTTCACTTCCGCCGGCTGGAGCCGTCGTCCTGCCGCAGTTGCCCCCGCTTCGATAAGTGCCACGGCGGCTGCCCGGCTGTGGCTTATTTCCTCAACCGCGACCCCGATAGCCCCGACCCCGAGTGCCTGATGAGCTGGAACCGAGAAGCCAGCGGCGCCGGTTAACAGGTACTAACAGTTCCTTGAAAATTCCCGGCCGCAGTGGTACATTTATCCTGTTAATTGAATTTTAAAGGCCGGTAAATCCGTGAAAGTATACCGTAATACCTGCCGTACGATATTTCTGACCGCGTCGCTGTCTGCGCTCGTGTTGAGCTCCCCGGCCTGCGGGGGACCATCGGCGACCGCCGAAACCACTCCGGCCGTAACCAATCCCACCGAAGATAACGAATCCACTGCGCTTACCATTCTATCTATCGCGGAGGGGACGGTTCTGGTGATGAGACCGGGAGAGACCGACTGGATCAGCGGCGAGGCCGGCATGACACTCGACGAAGACTATAAGATCAAGACAGGAGGCGGCGGACATGCTACCGTTACGTTCTTTGAAGGCAGCACTATCGAGCTGGAGGCGGGGACCGAGGTAAGCCTGGCGGAACTGGCCATCGATGGCACGGCCAATCATATAACGGTCGTGCAGGGGCTGGGCAACACCATCAGCCGCGTTAAAAAGCTCGTCGACCCGGCCTCGAGCTATGAAGTCGAGACGGCGGCGGCGATTGCGGCCGTCCGCGGCACCACGCTGAGCGTCTCCGTCTCCTCCAACGGGACGACCGTGGTCGGCAACATCGACGGCCTGGTCAGCGTCACCGCCCAGGGGGTCGAGGTCATACTGCCGGAAGGCACCATCTCCACGGTAGAGCCCGGCGAACCGCCCGCCCCGCCGGAACCGAAGGCTACCGCGACCCATGACAGGGGCTCTTTTCCGCAGAAGTAGCGCTCCCCGCTGACATACTTATACTTTTCCTATCGTCCCTCTTTCGCTGTATAATAGCGCTTAAGAGGTAACTCAATGTACGGCCAGTTTAAGTTTTTATTCTCGCCCCTCCGCATCGGCCAGACGACCGTGCCCAACCGCATCTCCTTTTCCGCCCACCTGACCAACCTCGCCGAAAACAACCTGCCGAGTGAAAGACAGGCGTACTATCTGGCGGAGCGAGCCAAAGGGGGCGCCGGACTCATCATCACCGAAGAGCAATCGGTTCATCGCAGCGACCATGCCTACGAAAAGCTCATCGACGCCTGGAAACCGGAGGTCATCCCCGGCTACCGCCGCATCTGCCGGGCCGTCCACGAATACGAGACAAAGATCTTCGCGCAGCTCAACCACAACGGCGCCCAAGGCGACGGTAGCTATTCCCGGCTGCCGATCCTGGCGCCTTCGCCCGTGCCCGATTTCATGTTCCGGGAAGTGCCCAAAGAGATGGAGCCGGAGGATATTAAAGAGATCACGGCTGCTTTTAGTAAAGTCGCCGGCCACGTCCGCGAGGGCGGCTTCGACGGCATCGAATTACAGATGGGTCACAGCTCGCTGCTGCGCCAGTTCCTCTCGCCCCTCACCAACCTGCGTACGGACGACTACGGCGGCTCGCTGGAGAACCGGATGCGCTTCCCCCTGGAAGTAATCGCCGCGGTCAGAAAGACGGTCGGCCGGGACTATACGCTGGGCATCCGCCTCTGCGCCGACGAGATGGTGCAGGGCGGCCTGACGCTGGACGACGCCAGGGAGATCGCCAGGCGCTTCGAGGCGTCCGGGAACCTGGACTTCATCGACCTGACTTTAGCCACATTTTATAATCTGTATCTGGTCGGCGCTAGTATGCACACGCCGCTCGGCTATACCATCCCTCTCGCCGCCGGCATCAAGGGCGCCGTAAAGCTGCCCGTCTTCTGCACCGGCCGCATCAACGACCCCGTCATGGCGGAGAGGGTGTTAGAGGACGGCCAGGCGGACATGATCGGCATGGTGCGGGCGCAAATCTGCGACCCCGAGATAGCGAATAAGGCCAAAGAGGGCCGGCTCGACGAGATCCGCTCATGCGTGGCCGACAACCAGGGCTGCTACGGACGGGTGGGCCTCAATAAAAACATCGGCTGCATTCAGAATCCGGACATCGGGGAGGAAAAAGAGCGGGGCACCGGGACGCTGAAACCCGCCTCAATCAAGAAAAATGTGCTGATCGTCGGCGGGGGTCCGGCCGGCCTGCGCGCCGCCGAGGCTGCCGCCCGGCGCGGCCATAAGGTGACCCTCTGCGAAAAGTCGGACAGTCTGGGCGGGCAGGTCAATATTGCCGCGCTGGGGGCGGGACGCGAGGAGCTTAAGTCGGTGATCCGCAACTCGGAAAACCAGTTCAAGCGGCTGCCGGTAGAAATCCTCCTGAATAAAGAAGTAACGGCTGATTTCGTGCTCCAGCAGAACCCCGACGTCGTTATCATCGCCACCGGGGCGCTGCCCAGGCCCTGCGCGCTGCCCGGCGGCGACGGCCCGAACATCTTTAACGTCCGGCAGGTACTCACCGGCGAGGGGAAGGTCGGGAAAAAAGTCCTCTTTATCGATAACGACGGCCACCACCAGGCCACCGCTACCGTCGAATTCCTCCTCGACCGCGGCCATATAGTCCATATCGTCACCAACTCGCCCACCATCGGCTCGGAGCTGGGGCCCTCGCAGGACTCCTATTTGGCCCACCAGCGGCTGGCGCAGAAAGGCGTCACCTTCACGCCGGACTTCGCCGTCACGGAGATCAACGGCACGGCGGTCAAGGGACTCAATTATTACAATAACGAATGGCATACCTTCGAGGGCTACGACACCGTGGTCTACGCGATGGGGAGTCTTGCCGAGGACTCGCTCTATAAGGTTTTAAAGGGCAAGGTCAAAGAGCTGTACAGGGTCGGCGACTGCGCGGCGCCGCGGAAGATCGACATGGCCATTCTGGAAGGCGATAAGATCGGGCGGATGGTTTGAGGGAAGTAACAAATAACAACTGCCAAGTAACAAATTTTCTTGTTACTTGATACTTGATACTTGATACTTAAAAAAAATATGTCAAAAGCTATCTGGGTTTTTCCCGAGTTAAGCGGCGAAGCCGAAATCAGCAAGTCCAGTCTGGGGTTGCTCAGCGAGGCCAGAGAGGTCGCGGAAAAGACCGGCGGCGCGGTCACGGCTATAACCTGCGGCGACGAGTACAAGGATTTCTCTGAAGTCCTCGGCCGGTACGGTGTCGGCCGACTTTATTTTTTCAAAGACCCGCTGCTCAAATACTTCTCCGCCGAGGCTTGCGCGGCGGCCTTATTACCGAAGATACGCGAGGAAAAGCCCTGGCTGGTTCTCATGGGAGACACGCGGGCCGGGCAGGAGCTTGCGCCGCGGCTGGCTACCCTATTGAACGCCGGGCTCGTTACCGGCTGTGTCAAGATAGACCTGTCCGACCCCGAAAAGCCGGTATTTTTCCGTCCCGTCTACGCCGGCCAGCTTTACCAGGAGATCGTTGACGACACACATCCGATGCTGGTCACCATGGACGTGTCCGTCCTCGACGCAAAGCCTGTTACCGCCGCCACCAATGTAGAGATACTGGTAATCGAGCCTGAATTGTCCCGCGAATCCGTAAAGGCCAGGCATTTAGAATATTTACCGGCCGATTTTCAACAAGTGGACGTGACCGAAGCCCGGACCATCGTGGCGGCGGGGATGGGGGCTATCGACTCCGGCCTTTTCCCCCTGGTTGAGGAGCTGGCCGTCCTATTGGAAGGGGCCATCGGCACGACGCGGCCGGTGGTCGATACGGGCAGCATCCCCCGCGAGCGCCTGATCGGCCAGACGGGCAAGGTCGTGGGGCCGGACTTTTATCTAGCGTTAGGGGTTTCCGGCGCCAGCCATCACATCGGCGGCATCCAGGACTCAGGCAAAATCGTCGCAATCAACCGCGACCCGCAGGCGCCCATCTTCCGGAGCGCCGATGCCGTCGCCGTGTCTGACCTCCGTGCGGTACTGCCGCTGCTCATCGCCAGGATAAAGAAGGCTAAAGCCGATGGCGAAATCGTTTGACATCATAGTTGTCGGGGCCGGGCCGGCGGGGTCTATCGCCGCCCTGAAGCTGGCGCGGGCCGGGCGCAGCGTCGCGATGGTGGAGCGGGGTAAAAGCCCGGGCTCTAAGAACATGTTCGGCGGGCTGCTGCATAACACACAAGTCCTGAACGAACTCATCCCTGATTTTCACGAACGGGCGGCGCTGGAGCGGCACGTCTATAAAAAGGCGCTGGCTTTCCTGACGGCGGAGTCGGCGGTCTCACTGACCTTTGAAAACGAGAACTTCGATAAACCTCCCCACAACGGCTACACCGTGTTCCGGCCGGCTTTCGACGGCTGGCTGGCGGGGGAGGCGGTCAAGGCGGGGGCACTGCTCTTAGGCGACTGCACCGCCGAAGATGTCATTAAAGAAGACGGGCGTATCGCCGGCGTGACCGTAAAAGGCCGCGAAGGCGAGCTCAGGGGCAAAATGGTCATCGCGGCCGATGGCGTTCTGTCGTTCATGGCGAAAAAGGCAGGACTGAGTCAGGACTTTAAACCCGCGAATATGGGGCTGGGCATAAAGCTGCTGCTGGGAATGCCGGAGGCGACGATCAATGAGCGCTTCGGGCTGGTGCGCGACCAGGCGGCGGACATCAGCTTCCTGGGCGCGGCCGGG
>JBFYTX010000215.1:0-3125 GCA_041300345.1 Dehalococcoidales bacterium
GTAGGCGCCTGCGCAGAGCCGCAGGTTAAGCTCCACCTCTCTCCCGCAGTAGTAGCGGCGCTTCTCCAGCGTGGTATAGTCCAGGAAGCCCATGTCCACCGGCTTCTTGATTTTATAGACGTATTCCCCCGCGAGAAGAACGTAGGATATCTGCGTCTGCGCCAGCTCTACTTTACGCGGGGATTCGGGATAGGCCCTGGGGTCGAGCAGGGCTTTGATCAGCTCCGGCAACTCGGACATTATTGTGCTTCCGACCTATATCAAGAGCGGGCCGATACCAAAGAATGAGCGGTCTCAGCAGGCTTTTCGCGGCGCTTCCGCCCGACTGTCCGCTGCCGGCCGTTCACTCTCTATTTCTTGGTTTTTTTAGCTTCGGCCTGTCTCTTTTCCGTGGCCTTTTTGGCGGCGTTGAGGTGCTTGTGCCAGGCATTCTTTCTCGATTTATTCATCAGTAATACTATAGCTTAAATCGGCGTTTACCGCCAGTGCCGGTTTTTTTAGTTTTTGTATCCAGGTTATGGTTTATTTCAGGCAATACGCGGTCTTTCCGGATTTTTGCCATTCAGGATGTTTTCCGACCTCTGCCTGAAAAGCTCCTGCACCAGCGGGTCGGTAAAAATATAGAAGGTGCCTTCCCGTATCGCCTTGAAGACGATATCCGCGGACTGCGCCGGTGTGAGGGTCGGGCTGACCTTGTTGAACTGGCTGACGAGCTGCGCCGGCTGCCGCGGCTTTGCCGGCTCGTTGGGATTTTTGAGACCGACCGGCCGGTTCCTTTCCGCCTCGAAGAGTCTTGAGCTGACGAACGCCGGGCACAGGACGCTCATGCCGATAGGTGAATTTCTCTCTTTGAGCTGGATATACAGCCCCTCGGAGAGCGCGATGATGCCCTGTTTGGTGACGGCGTAGATCACCAGCTGCGGCTCGGCGATCAGGCCGGCCATCGACGCCGTGTTGACGATGTGGCACTCCGTGTTTTGCCTCATCATAATCGGCAGAAATACTTTCACGCCGTGGATGACCCCCCAGAGATTTACCCCCAGCATCCACTCCCAGTCGGCGATGGTGTTTTCCCAGACCGGCTTGCGTAAAGAAATGTCCGTGTTCACCCCGGCGTTATTGAACAGCAAATGTATCCCGCCGAACATGTCGATTGTTTTTTGCGCCAGCGTCTCCACGTCTTTTAATTCAGAAACATCCGTCCTCACCGTTAGTACGTCAGCGCCGCCTTCTTGCAGCGTCCTGGCCGCATTTTTGAGAGCCGCCTCTTCAATATCCGCGATGACTACCTTCATCCCTTCGGCGGCGCACCGCTCCGCTATTCCCCACCCGATTCCGCTCGCGCCCCCCGTCACTACCGCTACTTTTCCTGTAAAGTCTTTCATCTCTTTCCCCGCATATTAATTGGTAATATTGGTAGTATTTGTAGCATTGGTATTTATTTGTAGTATTTTTTCCTCATCTCTTCGGAAAGCCCCGTCAGCAGCTGCAGCGCCCTCTCGGTGTTCTCTTCCGTCAATGCGTTGAGCCCGCAGCAGGGCAGCAGCAGGCTGTGCTTGACCACGTCTTTGATGGAAAGCCCGTTGCGCGTGAACGGCGCCATCGCTTCCAGCAGCCTGTCCTTAAGGCTGGCCACCGACTCTTTGCCTACCGGCTCGTTCTGGTTGGGGACGATGCCCCACGCCACGCACCCGCCCCGCGCGATGAACTTCTTGACCTCGTCGGGATAGAGCGCCAGCGACTGCGCATAAGCGTAGGCATCGAAGTTGAGGATGTCCATCTTTGTCTTTAATAGTATCGACCAGTCGGTGTTGCCGCAGCAGTGGATGCCCTTGAGCCCCTTGATGCCGTCGAAGACCTCGTCGATTATCTCGACGATTTTTTCCGGCTTGGAAAAGGCCCCGGCGGCTATCGAGGAACCGTACGACGCCATGTATGGCTCGTCGACGAACATGATGGTGTTCTTCGATATCTTCTTTAGCTCGTTTTCCTCCCAGGCCGCCTTGAGTTTGAGGAACTTGGGCACGGCGTCCCCGAGCGTCTCGTGGTAGAGGATCGACCTCTTGTTTTCGTCGGTGACGGTCATCCCCCACGATAGCGGCCCGGTGACGCACCCTTTCACCGCCCTCGGCGTTAGGTCGCGTTGTTCGAGGAGCGTGTAAAGCCCTTCCACGTGGTCGCGACCCATCGCGGATTTCGAATAATCGTTATCGAGGTAGGCCTGGTAGAGCCTTTCCAGCGACTTCGTGTAATCCTTTGATGTGTCTATGTAGATGCGGTTGTCCTCGACGACCGCCCCCGGGAAGCCCTCGCTGTATTGTACGTACATGTTCTCGATGAACGACTTTCTCGGCAGCTGCGGCCAGGTGGGGATGTCTTTGAGATACCGGACGAACAGCGCGGTCGCTCTTTTCGCGTCGGTATGCGGCACGCTCCCGATGGTCGTTGGCAGGCAATAAAACTCTGTGTTGGCCATAAAAACCTTCTTTACTCCATTCTTTCTTTTTTCGCCCTCCCTCTCTGTGTACGGAGAGGGAGCCGGAGGGAGAGGTTCGTATTATATATATTTCTCGATAATTACCCCGAGCCTTTTCTTTTCCTCCGCAGAAGCCAGCTTAAGGTCGGTGACGATCGCCGGTCCTAAGGCCGTTACGCAATTGCAGTCGCGTTTCTGGGGTAGTTTGCCCGCCGCAAGCTTTATCGTCCTTTTCGCCAGGTCGATGTTATTATGCATCGTCGTGATGATCTTTTCCACGCTGACCGCTTCTTTAGTCTCATGCCAGCTGTCGTAGTCCGTGATACAGGCGATGCTGGTGTAGCAGATTTCCGCCTCGCGCGCCAGCTTGGCTTCGGGCAGCACCGTCATGCCGATGACGTCCGCGTCCCAGGCTTTATAGAGCCTGCTTTCCGCCCGTGTGGAGAAGGCCGGCCCTTCCATAGCGATGAACGTGCCGCCTTTGTGCACTGTAGCCCCGGCCTCTTTAGCGGCTTTATAAACTATATTACTTAAGAACGGGCAGAATGGCTCGGCGAACTGTACGTGCGCCACGATTCCCCCGTCGAAGAAGGTGCTCTGTCTTTGCCTGGTGCGATCGATTATCTGGTCAGGCACGAGCAGGTCGCCA
>JBFYTX010000216.1:0-5666 GCA_041300345.1 Dehalococcoidales bacterium
GAGGGTTTTATCAGCTTCCTCCGCCGCTTCCTCATTTACGTCGTGCTGGAATGGTATGCGTCTATCTATACCCTCAGGCTTAAAAAGAAGCCGGGCGTCATCGTTAAGGATATCCAGGGCAGCCGGATGTACCTGGACGTCAGGGACAAGGGCGTCTCGCGGGAGTTGGCCTTGATGGGTATCCGCGAGGAGCTGTTCACGCGGGTGCTTGAGGGCGCTTTGCGCGAAGGTGACTGCGTCCTGGACATCGGTGCCAACATCGGCTACTATTCCCTGATGGAGGCGCGCATCGTCGGCCCGCGCGGCAAGGTCTATGCCATCGAGCCCGTCCCCCACAACATGAAACTGCTGGAGGATAGCGTCCGCCTGAATAACTACGACAACATTGAGACGTTCCGGCTGGCTATCGGCCAGACCGATAGCGTGGCGAAAATGTATCTTTCCGACCACCCCAACTGGTCGTCGTTTTACCCTCCCCGCAAAATTATGGGGAAGATCGATATCCCGATTTCCAGCGTCGACAGCTTTCTCAAGGGCAAGCGGCTGCCCGACCTTATCCGCATGGACGTCGAGGGTTACGAGTATGAGATCATCATCGGGATGAGCGGCCTCCTGCGGTCCGGTGTTCCCCTCCGGATGTTTATCGAGTTCCACCCCGACATCATGGGGCGGCAGCGGGCGTCTTCCTTCCTATCCATTCTCAAGCAGCACGGTTTTCAGTTGAGAAAGGTCATTCTTGAGCCGAATATCTACCCGCCGCATAGCGGTCCCGCCTGGCGGGTTATCGATTTGCTGAATCAAAGTCAACTCCACCTCAAGTTCGGCGCCTGGGATATGACGCTGGATGCCCTCATTGCCCACGAGCCGATTATGTCCGGGAAGGCCGGCGACCCCGCCCTCTACCTGGAGCGAAACGGCACGGTCTCCTGACCGTTAGTATGTTGCATGAAAGCTTTGCGGGTGGCACTGGTCGGGGTTTATCCGCCTCCCTACGGCGGCGTCTCCATCCATATTCAGCGCCTGCTCGCCGGCTGCCTGGAAAACGGCGTCCGGTGTACCGTCTTTGACCTCTCCCTCCGGTCTAAAAAAACCCGGAACGTAATTAGTCTGGTCTATCCCTGGAACTGGCCGCGCCTGTTATTTCCCCGTTTTGACGTTATCCACGTCCATACCGTCAACCGCAGCTGGCAGGCCCCCTGGTTTTTTAGTCTCCTGTCCGCGGTTAAGCGCTCCAGGTTTGTCGTCACTTATCACAGCCTGAGATACCGCCCGCAGGATTTCAGCCGCCTCGGCCGCTGCATGACGAAGGCGGTCTTGAGATCAGCCGCCCAGGTTATCACGATTAACGCCGCTATCGGTAAGCAGCTCGTAATCATGGGCGCCCCTCCGGAAAGAATGTCCGTCGTACCGCCTTACCTGCCGCCTTTAGTCAATCAGGAGGAGATCGCCGCCGTCCCGCCCGCGGTCTGGGCTTTCATGGCCGCCCGCCGCCCCGTTATCTCCGCCAACGCCTTCGCCATTATCAGGGATGGGGGCGTCGACCTTTACGGCATCGATATGTGCATCGAGCTTTGCGCTGCCCTGAAAAAGTTTTATCCTGCGGTCGGCCTCGTCTTCTTCCTGCCGGACATTCGAGACTACGGGTACTATAATGAGCTCAAACGCCGCATCGCGGAAAAAGGCATCGGGGACAATTTCCTGTTCCAGACCCGGCCCTGCCAGCTTTATCCCGTGATTATGAAAAGCGATATTTTCGTGCGTCCCACGGCCGTGGACAGCTATGGTATCTCCGTGGCCGAAGCCATCCATTTTAAGGTCCCCGCCGTCGCCAGTGACGTCTGCCCCCGGCCTGAAGGCGCCGTGCTCTTTAAAAGCCGCGATACGACCGACTTTATCCAGCGCGTGAAAACGGTCTGGGAAAACTATCCCGTCTTCAAGGCTAAGCTGGAGTCTCTGGCGGTCACCAGCCCGCTGGCTGTAATCTTGAGTGTTTACCGCCGGTTGGCGCATGAGGGCGATCTATCGTGACGGTAAGCGTGATATTGCCCACCTATAACCGGGCGCATCTGCTCGGCCGTTCTATTCAGAGCGTGCTCGCGCAGACCTGTCGTGACCTCGAGCTTATTATCGTTGATGACGGCTCCAGCGATAACACGGGAGAAGTCGTGCGGGGTTTCGCTGACCGGCGTATCAGATATCTTGAGTATCCGTTAAATCGAGGTGTCTCGGTAGCCAGGAATGTCGGGATTAAGGCGGCTGTTGGCAGTTATATCGCCTTTCAGGATTCGGATGATGAGTGGCTCCCTCAGAAGCTGGAAAAACAGCTGGAGCTTTTCCGGCAGGACAGGGAAGGCGACCTGGGCCTGGTGCTGTGCGAGCGTCTGTGGCTAAGAGAACACGACCAGGTGAGGCAGACGCCTCGCGCCGACCGGCTGAATTACCGGCAGTTGTTATCCTATATCGGGGCTAATGTCGCGGGTGCCCCGCAATACTTGGTCCGGCGCGATTTAGTGGCGCCTGAGCTTTACTTTGATGAAAACCTGCGGGCTTACGAGGACTGGGACTTGATGGTCAGGATATCGCGGCTTTGCCGGATGGACTGCGTCAGGGAAGTGCTGATAAAGTGCTACCAGCAGCAGGGACCACACTTTAGCGAGGCTGTCGCCAACAGTGTCGCCGCCCGCGATGTCCTCTTCCGAAAGTATGCCGCTGCGCTTAAGTCAAGACCGCGGGCGTTGAGCTTGAGCTATCAGTTCCAGGCGGTGAATATCGCCATACTCGGGCAAATGGTGCGCACGAGGGGCCAGCTTGAGTGCGCCATCAAGGCTGACCCCTGGAATCCCGTTCCTTATCTTTTACTTGCGGTGTCCCTCTCCGGCCGCCGGGGATTCTCGTTGTTCTTGGATTTTTACCTGGCGGTTAAAACGAGGTTACACTCACTATTACATTGACGGCGGCGGCCGGACTCCCGGTATCATCCCCCGTATCGTCTGCACCAGCAATCGCATCTGCGCTCCGGAGACGTACTCGCGGTAAAACGCGGCGATGACCGCCGTCCAGACTGCCGCCTGGGCGGCCAGCGATATCCCCGTCAGCGCCCAGATGTTCATTGATGTTTCCCGCAGGTAGACGTGGATGAAGTAAAAGGGCAGGCTGGCGGCGAGGGGCATCACGACCATACCCGCGAACTTTCTGAACTCGGCCGCCTGGTCGAAGACATAGTTCTTGATGAGGTAATAAAGTACCAGCGTCACCAGGCATTGCGAACCTATCGTCACCCAGGCTATGCCGATGACCCCGTAGCCCAGCCTCACCACCAGTATGTCCAGTCCGATACTTACCCCCAGCCCTGCCGCGTAAAAAAGCAGCGCAGCGTTCTGTTTGTTCACCAGGCTGGAGTTCAGGATGAGCGACGGCACTATCGCTATCGCCATCAGGAACAGGTTATACGATAATACGTTGAATATGGGGATGCTCTCGATGTATCTCGGGGTCAGCAGCGTAGCTATCAGTGTGAAGGCCAGCTGCGCCAGCGGTATCACGATGCCCGTCCCCAGCGCCAGGTACACCGCGATGCGCCTCGTGTCCTGGAATCCCTTGTAGACACTCTCCGCGGTCCCCGCGTGCCGCCACAGCACCGGCTGCAGCACCCGGGCGAAGTCGTCGAAGAACGACAGCCCGTACGTCAGGAACCCGGTGGCAAAAACGTAAAGCCCCAGTTGCTCCAGCGATAGCGTCGACGCGATGATCGTCCGGTCCGCCATGTGGAAAGCCATCATAACTACCGCCAGCCCCTGTAGTACGATGCCGACCTTCGTCAGGCGGACGATTTCCCGCCGGTTAAAGCTGAAACGGAAGCCGAGGCCCCCTCTGGTGAAGTAGTAGATGGCCGAAATGATGAAAGCCACCGGCGCCCCCAGCACCATGGCGTAGACCTTTAGCGAGGGGAGTGTTACCAGCACCACCACCGGCGCCACGACCGCCGCGATGATACTGACTATCGCTACCGTGTTGAACCGCTCCCTGATGAAGACCATGTTCGCCCATAGCCCCGAGAGTCGCATGGCTACGAAGCACACCGCGATGATCAGCAGCCCCCAGCGCATGACGGGCTCGGTATAGAAAAACGCCGCCGCCACGATCGCGGCGGCGGGTACGATGGTGAAGACCAGCTCCGCGGAAAGGGAGATGTTCTGGACCTTCAGCGCGTCCTCGTGCTGGCCCTTTCCCAGCAGGATCGGTATTTCCCTGGACGCCGCGATGCTTATTCCCGGCGTTACCAGGCTTACGTAAGTCAGCCAGAGTATCAGCAGGCCGTAAGTCCCGTATTCCTCGGGGAGGAGGATGGTGGCGGCGTAAAGCGTTACCCCCAGACCGGCCACCGCCGCGAGGGTCTTCACGGCGGTGAACTTCAGCGAGTTCCTGGCGATGCTGATTATACTCAACGGCATGTCATCGCCGCTCCGCTACTTGAAGCCGTATACGGCTTTCATCCATTCGATCGTCAGGGGTATGCCTTTCTCGGGAGGTATCTTCGGGTCGTGCTTGAGGTCGCGCCTCGATTTCGCGTAGTCTATGTGTTTCACCTGGGTGGTGAAGGGCTCGCCCTCTTTATAAGTTACTTTCGAGTCGTCCTTGCCCAGGTATTTAAGTACCAGGTCGGAGATTTGCTTGATGTCCCGCTCCCAATCCTCTTTCCCGCCGATGTTATACACCTCGCCGGGGATGAAGTTATCGATGATATTAGCGAGCGTCCTGGCGGTGTCTTCCACGTAGTCAAAGATGCGCTTGTGTCCCAGGTAAACCGTATACGACTCGTCGTGCAGGGCTTTATGGATGAACGCGGGGATGACGCCGCGGTAGGGGTGATAATGCTCGTGCGGCCCGTAGGCGTTGACCGGCCGCACCCTGACCGTCTCCGTCCCGAACATCGCCGCCGAGTTCAATACCATGAGTTCGCCCGCCCACTTGGTGATGGCGTAGTCGTTCATCTGCTTGATGGCCAGCCTGTCCATGACGTCCTCGCTCATTTTACCGGTGTAGTCGCCGTAGACCTCGGCGCTGGAGAAGAAGATTATTTTGAACTTTTTCTGTTCCTGCAACCTTATCAGGTGCTTCGTCCCGATGACGTTGGTCTGCCAGAGGTTTTCGTAGTAGTCTTCGCCGTTCCATCGGCCGTATTCCGCCGCCAGGTGGTAAACGTAGTCGAACTCGTCATTGTTGAAGATGCGCTCTATCTGCCGGTATTCCCGCGTGTCGCAGCGTACATAGTTGGCTGTGGCGGCGCTGTTCATGAGGTCGCACACCCGTACCTCGTGGCCGCGTTTCCTGAGCTCCGGCACCAGGTTTGAGCCGATGAAGCCCGTCCCTCCCGTGACCAGTATCCTAGCCATTTTCTGCCTCCGTGATAACGTTGATTATTCTCTCGGCGGCATGCCCGTCCCCGAAGGGGTTGGTCCAGTCCGTTGTCCGTTCCAGCATCTGTTCCGCGCTTTCGATGATGCCTTCCGCTGATACCCCGGCTACGATGTTCGCGCCCGCGTCCACTGTCTCCGGGCGCTCGGTGTTGTCCCGCAGGGTCACGCAGGGGATGTGCAAAATGCAGGCCTCCTCCTGGACGCCCCCGGAGTCGGTCAGTATCAGCCGGGCGTTGCTTTCCAGCTGCA
>JBFYTX010000231.1:0-7696 GCA_041300345.1 Dehalococcoidales bacterium
CCTGGAGACGGACCTTTTTAACGCCGGCATCAAGCCGGCCCTGAACGTGGGTATCTCGGTGTCGCGTGTCGGCTCCAAGGCGCAGACGGCCGCCATGAAGAAGGTGGCGGGGCGGCTAAAGCTGGACATGGGGCAGTACCGCGAGGTGGCGGCCTTCGCCCAGTTCGGCACCGCTGAGCTCGATAAGGCCACCCGTTCCCAGCTGGAGCGCGGCCAGCGTATCCAGGAGGTCCTCAAGCAGTCGCAGTTCGTTCCGGTCTCCCTGGAGAGGCAGGTCATGATCCTGTACGCCGTCATCAACGGCTACCTGGACGATATCCCGGTGGACAGGATCGCCGCTTTTGAGGCGGAGTTCTACCGCTTCATGGAAGCCAGCTACCCGGACCTGGCTAAGAACATCGCCTCGACCAGGGACCTGAGCATAGAGAACGAGGATACTTTGAAGAAAGCCACCGTCGAATTCAAGCAAGGGTTTAGTAATTAGGAAAGTAATATGGCTAAGGCAGCTGAAAAAGAAATGGTTTATTGCGGGCTGGTCTGTTCGGAATGCGGCGCCTACATCGCTACCATGAAAAACGATGATAAACTGCGCCAGGCGACGGCCGAAAGGTGGGCCAAACAATATAACATTCCCGTGATGAAAGCCTCTGATGTTAACTGTACCGGCTGCGATTCCAGTGGTGTTCGAATGGGTCATTGCGCCGCGTGCCAGATACGCACATGCGCTAAAGAAAAAGGCTTGAAAAACTGCGGGTATTGTGTAGATTATCCGTGCGCCCAACTAGAGTTCGTTATTAAACACTATCCAGTCGCCAGAGAGAGATTAGACGCTATAAAGGGGATTAAATAACACATGCCGGATATCCGTAAAGTCCGCCGCCGCATCAGGGGCGTGCGCAACATCTCCAAGATCACCCGCGCCATGGAGATGATTGCCGCCTCCAAGATGCGCAAGGCCCAGGAGCGCGGCCTCCAGGGCCGGCCCTACTCGCAGAAAATAGAGCAGGTCATCGCCGACCTCGCGGCTTTGCCGGATATCGGCCTGCGGCACCCGCTCCTGCAGCGTCGGCCCGTAAAGAGTGTGGCCGTGGTGCATATCACGCCCGACCGCGGTCTCTGCGGCGGCCTCAACGCCAACCTCAACCGGAACCTGGCCCGCTTTATACTGGACCGGAAAGTACCGGTGGAAGTCGTCGCCGTGGGGCGCAAGGGCAGGGAATTTACCTCCCGCGCCAGCTGCAAAATGTGCGCCGAGTTCACCGGCCTCGGCGACCAGCCCCGCTTCCTGGATATTCTCCCCATTTCCCGTATCGTCATCGAGGAATATTCCGCGGGCAATATCGACGAGGTCTATATTTCTTACGCCCATTATATCTCGACGATGGTGCAGCGGCCGGCCATGAAACAGCTCCTGCCCGTTCTGCCGGCAAAAATACCGACCGCCGAGAACGTAGATTATATTTACGAGCCGGGCGCCGAGGCAGTGCTGGGCGGGCTTTTGCCACGCTTCGTGGAGATGGAAATCTACCACGCCATCCTGGAGGCCATCGCCAGCGAGCAGTCGGCCCGGATGGTCGCCATGCGTATTGCCACCGACAGCGCCAACGAGCTCATCGGCGACTTAACACTTTTATACAATAAGGCAAGGCAGGAAGCCATTACCCGCGACCTCCTCGATATTATCGGGGGCGTGGTGGCGTTAGAGTAGTAGGGTGAGAGCGAAGTATCAAGCAACAAGTATCAAGTAGCAAGGAACTATTAAGTAGCAAGTGATAAACGATTAATAAAAATACGGGGTGTGCTTTGAATTTTATCGGTTGTCACTTCCTTGGAATTTGTTACTTGTCAGTTGTGATTTAAGTAAAGCGAGGTTCTTATGGCTACAGGGAAAGTGGTTCAGGTAATCGGCACGGTCGTGGACGTGGAGTTCCCCCCGGGCGGGCTCCCCTCCCTCTATAACGCCGTCGAAATCAAGAGCGGCGATGATAAAATCGTCCTGGAAGTCCAGGACCACCTCGGCAATAACTGGGTACGCTGCCTGGCGCTATCTCCTACCGACGGCCTGGCACGCGGCGCTGAAGCCGTCGATACCGGCGCGGCTTTGAAGGTGCCCGTCGGCCGCGCTACGCTGGGCCGGCTCTTCGACGTCATGGGAACGCCGCTGGACAACCTCGGCGCGGTCAAGACTGAAGAAAAATGGCCCATCCACCGCCCCCCGCCCTCCTTCGAGGAGCAGGCCACCAGCACCCAGGTGCTGGAGACGGGATTAAAGGTCATCGACCTCATCGCCCCGTTCACCAAGGGCGGCAAGATCGGGGCTTACGGCGGCGCCGGCGTGGGCAAGACCGTCATCATCCAGGAGCTCATCCGCAACATCGCCACGATGCACGGCGGCTTCTCCGTCTTCACCGGCATCGGCGAGCGCTCCCGCGAGGGCAACGACCTCTGGCGGGAGATGAAGGAGTCCGGCGTCATCGATAAGACGGTGATGGTCTTCGGCCAGATGAACGAGCCGCCCGGCGTCCGACTCCGCGTCGGCCTGACCGGCCTGACCATGGCCGAGTATTTCCGCGACGTCGAAGGGCAGGACGTGCTCTTGTTCATCGATAATATCTACCGTTATACCCTGGCCGGCATGGAGGTCTCGGCGCTGCTGGGTCGCATGCCATCGGCGGTGGGCTACCAGCCGACCCTGGCCACGGAAATGGGCGAATTACAGGAACGCATTGCCTCCACGCGCAAGGGCTCCATTACGTCCTTCCAGGCTATTTACGTTCCCGCGGACGACTACACCGACCCCGGCGTGGTGACCACTTTCGGGCATCTCGACGCCGTGGTGGCGCTGGAGCGGTCCATCGCCGAGCAGGGCCTTTACCCCGCCGTCGATCCGCTGACGTCCACCTCCCGTATCCTCGACCCCGCAATCGTGGGGGCGGAGCATTACCGCGTCGCCCGCGAGGTGCAGCGGGTCCTCCAGCGCTATAAGGACCTCCAGGACATCATCGCCATCCTGGGAATCGAGGAGCTTTCCGAGGAAGACAAGCAGGCGGTCAACCGGGCGCGGCGCATCCAGCGGTTCCTCTCACAGCCGATGTTCGTGACCGAGGTCTTTACCGGCCGGCCCGGCAAGTACGTGAAGGTTGAGGATACCGTGCGGGGATTCAGCGAGATTTTACAGGGTAAGTACGACGACCTCCCCGAGCAGGCTTTTTATATGGTAGGCGGCATCGAGGAAGTGGGGGAGGCGGCAAAGAAAATGGGGGCCGGGGCCGATGTCAAGTCTTAAGGTGGACATCGTCACCGCCGAGCGGACCGTTTACTCCGGCGAGGTTGATGAAGTTATCGCCCCCGGCGTGGAAGGCCAGCTGGGCATCCTGCCCCACCACGCCCCGTTGATGACCATCCTCCAGGCCGGCGAGCTGGTGGTGCGCAAGGGCGGCCGGGACGAGTCGCTGGCCATTTCCGGCGGCTTCCTGGAGGTGCGGCCCGACCGCGTGATCATCCTGGCGGACAGCGCCGAACGGGCGGAGGAAATCGACGTCGCCCGGGCCGAAGAGGCACGCAAGCGAGCCGAAGAAAGGCTGAAAGAAAGAAAGCCCGGAGGCCTCGAAGCTATCCAGGCCGAAGCCGCCCTGCAGCGCGCCATCACCCGCATCACCGTGGCGGACAAGATGAAACGGCGGCGCAACCTTTAGTCAGGGAATTGAAAAGCAGGGTGTCAAAGAGGGGCGTCAGCCCCTCTTAAAATACATCCCTCTCCAAACTAGAAATCTATGATAATGGTGTTA
The DNA here is from genome assembly GCA_041300345.1 of Dehalococcoidales bacterium. Taxonomy (GTDB): domain Bacteria; phylum Chloroflexota; class Dehalococcoidia; order Dehalococcoidales; family RBG-16-60-22; genus JBFYTX01. The sequence continues at coordinate 3,789 of JBFYTX010000231.1, forward strand.
TCTTGAGTTTGGAGAGGGCAGGGTGAGGTAATCACTTCCTCACCGGGATTTACATAACCTATTGCTTATATTCTAGAGCTTTTTCCGTTATTTCCTTTACCAAGACGTCTTTTCCGTCCATATAGGACTGCCTGTCGTTATGGAATTTCTCTGCCAGCGACCATTTTAAAGCGCTAAGGCGTTTCCTGTCTTTCTTATGGGTTTTCATGTAATCGCGGAACGCGGTTTCTTTCTTTAATTCAAAGCTGTCCTTCGGGCAAACGTAAAGGTGGTGGATGGGCCTTCCCGACTCGTCTTGAAGCCGGAACACTTCTCTGGTTTCAATTCCCTGGTTTCCACGGTAATAGTAGCCGCTTTCTTCCAGCAAGGACTTTATCTCTTCCCAGCGCTCCGGTTCTATGACGATGATGATATCGATGATCGGTTTGGCTGTCATGTTGGGGATAGATGTACTGCCCACGTGCTCGATGCGGAGGCACGCATTATTGATCTTCTCTCCGAAGAACTCTTTTATCTCCTCAAACCACTTCGGCCATTCCGGATTATATTTTTCCACAAGCGTCACGACCATGTTTCGCTCCCGATAAACAAAAAGCCCCGAGATTTTTCCCGGGGCTTTTTATTTGTTTCTTTTCGTTCGATTTACCGTTTAATTGGCACAGTTCACCCTCTCCCCATGTCCCCCCGCGTAAGTTTTTAGAGTCGGACTACATGATTTCGAGTCTGACTCTGGTCTGAGCTTTGGCGGCTTTCACCCTCAGCAGAGTGCGCATCGCCTGCGCGATCTGCCCCTGCTTGCCGATGATCCTGCCCTTGTCGTCATCGGCCACGCGCAGCTTGAGCGTGATGCCTTCCTCGTTGGTTTCCTCGTCCACATTCACGGCGTCCGGGTCGTTCACGATGGACTTGGCGATGTAAATCACTAGGTCTTTCATGGTTTCTCCTTGACTGGTTTGAACTTCTCCAGAATACCTGCCTTACCTAGTAGTCTGGCAGTGGTTTCTGACGGTTGCGCGCCCTGTTTCAGCCAGTACAATGCCCGCTCCTCTTTGATGACTACCGTTGCCGGGTCCGTCATGGGGTCGTAGTTCCCGATGATCTCCACGAACGCCCCGTCGCGGGCCAGCCGGCTGTCGGCCACCACCACTCTGTAGCTGGGGTGTTTCCTTGCCCCCGTCCGCCGCAGTCTGATTCTCAGCATCGATACCTGCCTTCTAATTATACGGAAAAACGTTACGTCCCCTATTATGCACTATAACGTTATACCTGTCAACAACTTGTGGTATAAATATTAAGATATTATTGTTTTTAAAATTCAACATTTTTCAGATTAAGTGAAGCTAATACATTTGACATAACACTAGCCAGAAGTCATGTCCGGTCACCCGCGGGCATTGCCCGACTACCCCTCCTGAGCTTATAATTAGGATATGGATATCCGCAGCCTCCACGAATGGCAGGTCACCACCGCGCGGGCGCGGGAGATCCAGTTGGAGCTGGCCCCCCGGGTTTCTCAAGAAGGGGCGGTAAAATCCCCCCGCTTTATCGCCGGCATGGATATCTCCGTCAACCGCTTTGCGAAGACCGGCACCGCCGCGGCGGTCGTCCTGGGCTACCCGGATTTTGAGATTGTGGAAGTTGCCACTGTTACCGGCCGGCTCGACTTTCCCTACGTGCCCGGCCTGCTGACCTTCCGCGAGGCACCGCTGGTCCTGGCCGCCTGCGCGAAATTCAAAGTCACGCCCGACCTCTTTATCATCGACGGGCAGGGATTCGCCCACCCGCGGCGTATCGGGCTGGCATCGCACCTCGGGCTCTGCCTGGATGCCCCGACCATCGGCTGCGCCAAGTCGCGGCTCTGTGGCGAATACGATGAGCCGTTTGTTGAAAGAGGCAGCTTCAGCGAGCTTAAAGACATCGGCGAGGTCATCGGCGCCGTCCTGCGCACGAGGTCGGGCGTCAAGCCGATCTTCGTGTCCGTGGGGCATAAGATCAGCCTGGCGGAAGCGGTGCGCTGGACGCTGGCGTGCTGCCGCGGCTACCGCGTCCCGGAGCCGACCCGCCTCGCCCACCAGGCCGCGGGCGGATTTCTAAAAATTATCAGAGATGCGGCGTTGGCCGCGTCCGTCTAATAATATACTGAAAGAAGGCGGAGTCAGATGCAGGAACTAAAAGACAGGTTGGCGGGTTTGCAGACCAGAGTCTCTTCCATACTGGAGCATCTTTGACGTCGCCTCTAAAGAAAAAGAAATCGCCGGGTTGGAAAAGCAGTCCGGCGCTCCCGGTTTCTGGGACGACCAGGCCCGCGCCCAGGGCGTGATGCGCCGGCTGGCGGAAAAATCGCGCCTCGTGCAGCAGTGGCGCGGACTTGAAAGCAAACTATGCGAGACCGCCGAGATGATCACGATCTCGGCGGAAGACGAGGCGCTGCAGCAAGACATCGGCAAAGAGCTCGATGAGGTCGCCGCGCTGCTTGACCGCCTTGAGTTCCAGTTGTCTTTCCAGGGCGAGTTCGACACCCGCAACGCCATCCTGGCCATCCACGCCGGTGCCGGCGGCACCGAGTCGCAGGACTGGGCGGAAATGCTGATGCGCATGTACCTGCGCTGGGCGGAGCGCCGCGGCTATAAAGCGGAGGTGCTGGACTCCTCGCAGGGAGATGAAGCCGGCATCAAGAGCGTCGTCATCACCGTCGACGGCGATTACGCCTTCGGATATTTGAAGTCGGAGCACGGCGTCCACCGGCTCGTCCGGCTTTCGCCGTTCGATTCCGACCATGCCCGGCACACCTCATTCGCGCTGGTGGAGGTCTTGCCCGAGGCCGAAGAAAATACCGACCTGGTCATCGCCCCCGACGATGTCAAGGTGGAGACGTTCCGCTCCAGCGGGCCCGGCGGTCAGCACATGCAGAAGACCAGCAGCGCCGTCAGGCTGACCCACCTGCCGAGCGGCATCGTGGTGAGCTGCCAGAGTGAGCGCTCCCAGCACATGAACAAGGAGTTCGCCTTCAAGATACTCCGGGCGAGGCTCCTGGAAAAAGAACTGGAAAATCGGTCGGAAGAAAAGGCCCGGCTTAAGGGGAAGAGGATCGAGGCCGGGTGGGGCAACCAGATACGGAGCTATGTCCTGCACCCGTACCACCTGGTCAAGGACCACCGCACCGGTTTTGAGTCCGGCCGGACGGAGGCGGTGCTGGCCGGCGAGATCGACGACTTTATTAATGCCTATTTACAGTCTATAATAGGTAAAGAGGGATGATTAGGAAGATAGCGCTCACAGGCCTGGTCGTATTGCTGCTGGTGCTTCTGATGCCCGGCGGAATGACGGCCGGCAGCTCGCCGGCGGTGACGGCGAGCTCGGTCGAGGTGAATTTCCCGGCCAGCCTCACTTTCAATATCACCGCGTCTTCCGATGTTAATATCACCGATATCCGTCTTCATTATACGGTCGCGAGAATGTCGCACGCTCAGATCGTCAGCGAGATAGTCATCCCGTTTACGCCGGCTAAGAACGTCACGGTGGAGTGGCTCTGGGACATGAGGATGTCCGGCGGCCTGCCGCCGGGTTCCAGTATCGAATACTGGTGGATGGTAACCAACGCCGGCGGAGAAACGTCGGAAACAGTCCCGCTCAGGATATCTATCGAGGACGAGCGTTACGACTGGCGGGATATCACGCGGGGCAATGTCACGCTCTACTGGTACGAGGGCGACAATACCTTCGCTAATAATCTGCTGGACGCCGTGGATGCGGCTTTATCCCGGCTGGCCGCTAACACCGGCGCCGAACTGGAAGACCCCGTCCGGCTTTACATCTACGCCAGCTCGGCCGACCTGCGCGGCTCGATGATCTTCCCGCAGGAGTGGACGGGCGGCGTTGCCTTCACCGAGTACGGCGTGGTGACCATC
>JBFYTX010000013.1:0-3271 GCA_041300345.1 Dehalococcoidales bacterium
GTTAAACGCAGCCGGTTGGTTTGGGCACGCCGGCCCACTTGCACGCCGACTGCGCCGGCCCGTCCGGGAAAAGGTCATAGAGCTTTTTCAGGGTGAATCCCGTGTCCTTGACCAGCCGCCGTATCATCGGGCAGATGCCGTTCTGGAGATAGTAGTTCCTTAAATAATTGATGGCCGTCCAGTGGTCGGCCGTGAGTTCGTTAACGCCTTCCCTAGCCCCGTACGCCCTGGAAATTTCCTCGTTCCACCTCGCCGTTTCCTGTAAAAAGCCGTGCTCGTCTACTTCATAACTGTTGCCGGCCAGTTCCATCTTCGGCATTCTGTTCACCTCGTGCTATTAATATCACCACCATTATACACTAGTCGCCCCACTTGATGAAAGGCTTTTTCACGTCCACCATCGCGTTGACGATGAGTTCCGCCAGTCCGCCCACGATTATCCCCGACTTTTCCTGCGCTTGATAATGCTCGAATATATCGCGGAACTGCAGCTTGCAGTTCAGGCAGGGGGCGCAAACGTATTTTTTTACCTCCGGCCCCGGCCGGTCGGCGAAGGCCTCGAGCACCTGTTTGAACTTCATCCTCCCGGCGACTAATACCTTCCAGTCGGTGAAATTGACGTTGGACATTACGGCGAAACCACCCCCGCCCCCGCAGCAGTAGTTGTCCACCCCGTGCGGCGTCATCTCCCGGAACTCCGGGCAGAGATAGCGCAGGATGCGCCGCTGCGGCTCGACTATCCCCAGGTTCCTGACGATGTTGCACGGGTCGTGGAGCGTTACCGGGAAGTTGTTTTTCGCCGGGTCGAACTTGATCTTACCGCTGAAAAATATCTCCTCGAGGAAGGTCATGGCACTTTCCCGCGGAATGTTGAGGTCGCCGGTCAACAGCCGGTCGGCCACCGTCATCAGGGCCTTGTGCTCGTGCCCGCACTCGCCCATCACTATTTTCTTTACGCCGAGCTTCCGGGCTATCTGCGCGTGCCTGGTGGCGATCCGCGCCAGCTGTATGTCGTCGTAAAAAACTCCGTAGTTAACGCCCTCGTAGCCGGGGATCTCGGATGAAAGCGTCCAGCTGATACCGGCGGCGTTGCATAATATACTGAAGGAGACCGGGCTTTCCGGAAAAGAAATGATATCGCCGGCGCTATGTATGAGCAGGACATCGGCGCCCTCCCTGTCCCAGACCGTCTCTACCTTAATGCCGTTGGCCTCCGAAAATTCTTCATCGAGGAATGCCAGGTTATCCTTGGCCACAGCCGGCCTTAGCCCGGTGGGTGAACCGACCTCCAGCTGCTGGACCGTGCCCTTCTCGTGTAGCTCAATAGGCGCCCACCCCAGCTCCTGACTGAACAGCTTGCGTATCTCGCGGGTGATAAGGGCGTTATCCACGCTCATGGGGCAGGCCTGCGCGCACCGCCGGCACAGGTTGCAGCGGTAGGCGAGCTCATACAGCCGGCTTATGGTTGCCCAGTTGAGTTCGATATCGTTACCGTCGAACCTGCTGCCTTTATTCCTGGCATATCTGTTGACCAGGCGACGGAATATCTCCGAGCGGTAAGTGGGGCGGTAAAGGTCGTTCTTACCGCTGGCCATGTAGATGTGGCAGGCTTCGCTGCAGGTTTGGCACCGCGCGCAGTAATCCAGGGAAAGCAATAACGGCTGCAGGAACGTCCAGTTTGCCTCCTTGCTGAGGAGCTTTTTCAGCCCTGAAATGAACTGCTCGATGTACTTCTTTTCCTCCTCTTTATTCCTGGGCTGTGGGAGCGCCAGCGCTACGACTCCGTCGAGGTTGCTGACCAGCCTTTCCCGCTGGTCCTGGGTGAGTGGCTTTATCGGCGAAAATTCCTCGCTCTTATCGTAGGGCGGCGGCAGCGGTATCAGCTCGCTGATATCGATGTCGCTGAGCTGTTTCTCGCCCGCTTTGGAAATATCAGTAAGTTTAAGTCTTTTCGGCATCGTCTTTTTCCCCGGTTACTGTTTCCGCCCAGCTTTTCCCCTGCCCCGCGTGCGGCGCCGCCCAGCCGGCAGGTTGGTCAAGAAGCGCACGTAGTTGTTCGTCCATCTTTTCGTCCAGCGGTTTATCGTTCCAGCGAACCGCGTGGTGGGTGAAATATTTGGTGATGAAGTGGAGCACATCCGTGAGGGGCAAATACGCGATAAACAGGAATGAAATTATGATGTGAATTGATAGCGCGGTCGTAGCCGTGATGCCGGTGTCCAGCGTTAGCAGGTCCTTCACGAACCCGCCCGTCGCGGAGGCATAAGCCGGGACGGTAGACCATGCCAGGACGCCGCTGATAAAAACCGCCGCCAGGAAGCCCAGCTTAAAATACATTGATTTTGTCGTAAACGGTCGATAATTGCTGTCCAGGCGGCGTTTCAGAATGAGCGATACCGCCCCCAATCCCCCCGCCAGGTACCCCACCAGGGCCAGGATGCTGGTGACGTTTTGCAGCGCGTTCAAGGCCGAACCAGATACGTCGGCAATGTTTAGCAGAGCGTTAACGGTACAAAGGACAAGCGTGATCACGAACAGGTAAATTCCGGCGTGAAGTAATGAGGAAAAAGGCCATAGCGACCGGTTGTTTTTCCATACGCCCCTCATGAGAAAGATCTCCCGGAGCATATACAAAATCGGGGCGGTGCGCGAGAGCCGCCTCGGCTTCCGCCACCATTCGTATTCCTCCAGGTAGGAACCACCGTATTTTACCTTCCCCTTTTCATGAGGTATCGGGGCGAGCTCCCACCTCAGGTGGACCGGCATCCTGATGATGGCAAGCACGCGCGTTGCGGCTGTGACCAGGAACACAAATATCGCACTGAAGGTAAAAACGTGCCAGAAAATACCTGACATGTATTGTTAGCTATCCCTGCGCCTTTTCTTTCATGCTGTCGATGATGAACCCGGCCGCCAGCCGGACACCCAGTCCCGGCGGCAGCCCGCATTTCTCAAAGCCCTTTTCGTGAGAAAATTCAACCATGGCGGCGGCGCTCTCCCCGGGATTCAACTTTCTACCTATTATCACGCTTTCGATGATGTCCGAACAATAAAGATGCCCTACCGCATCTTCAAAGTACGCCATGAACTTCTGGGATATCTGGATGGTCTTGCCTTGGAGCTCGAAATCCAGCGGATTGTCTCCGGCAAAGTACAACCCGAAATTGATCAGGCTGCCGGTGATCCCCCCGCAGATTTCCCCCGTCCCGCCGATGCCGGGGAAGGGCGTCAGGGCTTTGACGATTTCCATGCTGCCCTGGCCGAACTCCTC
>JBFYTX010000022.1:0-3990 GCA_041300345.1 Dehalococcoidales bacterium
GTGATCATCAAGCTCATCCTGGAACAGAAGGGGTATAAGGTCGGCGCAGCCGCCTCGGCCGGCGAAGCCACGGCCCGGCTCCGGGAGCGGCCGTATAACGTAGCCGTGCTGGACATCAGCCTGCCGGACGCGGACGGTACCGAGCTGCTGGGCGGGGTCCTGAAGGCGCACCCGGACATCATCGGCATCATGCTGACCGGCCACGCCTCGGTGCAGAATGCCGTGAAGTCCTTAAACCGCGGGGCGTTCGCCTACCTGGAAAAGCCGCTGGACACCGCCAACCTGCTGGCGGTCATCGAGCGGGGGCTGGAAAAGCAGCGGCTGGTCGCCGAGAACCGGCAGCTCGTGGAAGAGATGGAAAGGCGCAACCACGTCACCAACACCCTGCTGAACGTAGCGCAGGCGGCGGGGCAATCGCTAGACATGATTAAAATACTGGACGCCGCCCTGGAGCGGGTCGCCCAGTGCACAGGGCTGGAAGCCAGCTTTATTTATCTCAACAAGAACGGTCACCTGGTGCTTAAAGCGCACCACGGCCTGACGCGGCGGATGCAAGAGGCCATACCCAAGGAGATCAGCCACGACAGCGGCGCCATCGGCCGCATTTTTCAGCAGGGAAAGCCCGAGGTCTGCGAGGGCCTGGATAAAGACAGCCCACCGGACCTCGCTTACCTCGGCACGGGCGGGTTCCAGTCGTTCGCCGGGGTAAACATGACACTGCTGGGCGAGAGCATCGGCGTCATGGGCGCGGCGACCAGCTTCCCCCGCTATTTCAGCGAAAACAACATCGAATTACTCAAGGGGATCGCCCGCGAGATCACTATCGCTGTGCGCAACGCCCAGCTCTACGAAGAGGCCTCCAGCGCCAGGGCCCTGCGCGAGTTGGACACGATGCGCACCGAGTTCCTGGCCAACGTGTCGCACGAGCTGCGCACGCCGCTGTCCGTCATCAAGGGCTCGGCTAACAGCCTGCTCCAGCCGGACGTTATCTTCGACGAGGAAACGCGGCGCGAATTCCTGACGTCGATCGACCGCGACGCCGACACGCTCACCCGCATGGTGGACGATCTGTTGATGATATCGCGGCTGGAAGCGGAGGCGCTGGAAGTCCAGAAAAAGCCCTACCGGCTGATCGAGGTTATCGCCGGAATCAAGGACCGGCTGGACAACCTGGCCCCGAGGCACCACCTGCGCCTGGTCATACCCGCCGGCCTGCCGCTGGCGGCCATGGACGAGAGCCGCATCGGGGAAGTGCTCACTAACCTGGTGGAGAACGCGGTGAAATTCTCCGAGGACAACACCACCATCACCATCGAGGCCTGGGCCGGAGATAAAGAAATAACCGTCAGCGTCACGGACGAGGGCATCGGCATCCCGGTCCAGTTGCATGAAAAGATATTCGAGCGGTTCTTCCAGGGGGAAGGCCGCAAGGCCGGGCGGCGCAAAGGCACCGGGCTGGGGCTGGCCATATGTAAAGGCATTATAGAGGCCCACGGGGGCCGAATTTGGGTGGAGAGCAAGCCGGGGCGGGGCGCCAGATTTTCATTCACGCTGCCGGCGGCATAAAGGGGGACAGCCATGGACAAGAAACGGATATTGATCGTCGATGACGACCCGGCCATATTAAGACTGCTCGGCGCCAACCTCAAGGCGCGCGGGTACGAGATCGTGACGGCCACCAACGGCGAGGAGTCACTGGAATCCCTGCAAAATGAATTTATCGACCTGATCATACTCGACCTGATGATGCCGAAGGTAGACGGCGTCGAGGTATGCCGGCGCATCCGGCAGTGGTCCGACGTGCCGATCATCATCCTCAGCGCCCGCGGCGACGAGAAGGACAAGGTCAAGTGCCTGGAGCTCGGCGCGGACGACTATTTAACCAAGCCTTTCGGCATCGCCGAGCTGATGGCGAGGATTAAGACGGCCTTCCGCCACCGCGGCGACCCGGCGGTAGCTCCGGCCCAGGCCAACTTCGTCTGCGACGAACTGGAGATCAACTACGCCAAGCGGCGGGTCACCGTGGCCGGTAAAGAAGTGGCGCTGACGCCTACCGAGTACGCCATGCTGCAGCACCTGGCGGTGAACTCGGATAAAGTCCTGACCCACAGCATGTTATTGCAGAGCGTCTGGGGCAGCGAATATTCATCCGAAAAGGAATACCTCAGGGTATTCGTCGGCCGCCTGCGCCGCAAGCTTGAGCCCGACCCCAAGAACCCGCGGTATATCCAGACCATCCCGGGGGTGGGCTACCACCTGACGACGGTCAAGTAAATCGATAGAATATTTCATTCCTCCTCAGTCCCCCTCTCCGCCGATGGAGAGGGGGATTTTTTTGCCGCCACTCTCAGCTCCATTCTTATCTCACTCTCCCCCTGGATCCCCCTCTCAAACTGAATCAATTTTTACCTTGGTTCTTCAGATTGTTTGAGAGGGGGAGAAAATTTGAGAGGGGGCCAAGCCCCCTCTCTCTTACACTCCCCTCTCCAAACAACATTAAAAAGCTATTTGATTATTCTCAGGTTTGGAGAGGGGGCAGGGGGTGAGGTAGCGATGCGAAAGAGTCGGGCAAATTATTATTTGTCTATCTATCATATTTCGGAGTAAAATCAGGTAAACAATTTAACGAAGCGAAGCCGAAAAATCAGCAGGAAGGACGGAACAGATGGCGGACAAGACGAAATACGGCCGATGCATCCATACCGGCGACCTCATCAAGAAAATCCCGTATTACGGCGGCAAGTCCATCGTGGCACACGACGGCGAACTGGACGCCGACTGCTCGATCGGCTATCACTGCATCGCCAAACCGATGTCGTTCGACTTCCCCCACGCACACAAGTTCCCGGAGATGCTGTGTTTTATCGGAGGCAACCCGGAGGACATCACCGACTTCGGGGCGGAGATAGAGTTCACGCTGGGCGGCGAAAAGCACGTAATTAAAGAGCCGGCGGTGGTCTCGATACCGGGCGGGGTAAAGCATTGCCCGATCGTTTTCACCAAAGTAACCAGGCCGCTGGTATTCCTGGAGATATCGCTGACGCGCATCTGGAAACCGGGGCGGCGGCCGCAGCAAAAGAAGGCCGATGCCGCAATGAAAAAATCGACCGTTAAAGCGTTGAAAAAGCCCGCGAAAAGGAGCAGATAAGTGGCCAGATCCAGGTACAGCAAATACATCGTTTACGAGCCCCCGAAGCCCAAGCCGGGCGACAAGCCGTTCCCGCAGCCCAAGCGACTGGTCGAAGCACGGGCGAAGGGTAACTACTTCGACGGGACGTGGCTGTTCGCCCTGGACAACCGTATTGCTGAGGGGGCTTTTTACACCAACTGCGTCTGGCTCTGGAAAAAGCACGGCACCGAGCCCCTCGACATCGAGATCGCCCACACACATAACTTCGACGAGACGCTGGGGTTCGTCGGCACCGTCCCGGACCAGCCCCACGAGCTCGGCGGCGAGCTGGACCTGTGGCTGGAAGACGAAAAGTTCACCATCACCAAGAGCTGCCTGATCTACGTCCCGCGCGGCATGAAACACCTGCCGCTGACCTTAAAAAGGATAGATTATCCCATTTTCTTCTGGACGGCCGGCAACGGCACCGACTACACGCGGTCGAGCGGCGACGAAGAATTCGCCTGAAGGCAATAACCAAACACCAAGATACAATAACCAAACAAATAGGGAAGTACCGTTATTACCGAAGAGGAGGAATATATGACCGACAAGACGAAATACGGCAAGTACATCCTCAGAAACGCCTTTAAAAAACACCACCAGATGGAAGGGCTTTCCGCCAGCGGCGACGAGATGGACGCCGACTGTATCCTGACGCACCATATCTTCTTCAAACCGGAGTACGTCCTGAAGGAATCGCATTACCACGACGATTTCATGCAGATACTGTGCTTCCTGGGGACGAACCCGAAAGACGTCCGCGACTTCGGCGGGGCGGTCATCGAGCTGTGCCTGGGGAAGGAAGAAGAGAAACATAT
>JBFYTX010000007.1:0-6321 GCA_041300345.1 Dehalococcoidales bacterium
TCTTTTTCGTCGTCTCGCGCTATCCCCAGCACTTTGAGGACGCATCCGTATTTCTTGACCAGTGCGGCGATGCTGTACAGGTTGCTGTCGTAGATCTTACCTTCGGGCAGGGGATTGTCGAGCTCCACCAGCTCGTTACCGGTGGAAAGCACAGCCACCACCGGCCGTCTGATGACCCTGGCCTTGCTGCGGCCGAGTGAAGCTATCAGGCCTATTTCCGAGGGTCTGATGACGGTTCCTTTTTTTAATATTGTCGCGCCGCGTTTAATATCTTCCCCCGCCTTCCGCACGTTCCGGCCTGGCTGTATTTCTTCCAGGATTCCCACCCTGGTGTTGTCCGTAGCTTTTCTCTCATCCGTGTGTTCGAACTGGACAACGCCGTCCGCTCCGGTTGGTACCGGCGCCCCGGTCATGATCCTGATCGCCGTTCCGGACGTGACCTTTTTCCTGGAGATGGCGCCAGCCATGACCGTGTCGATGACTTTGAGATATTTAGGAGTTTTCTCGCCGGCACCCTGGGTGTCCGCCGCTATCACGGCGTAGCCGTCCATCGCCGAGTTGTCCAGCGGCGGTACGTTGATATCGGACCGGACGTCCTCGGCGAGCACCTGTCCCAGCGTCTCCAGTATCGGGACGGACTCGGTCTCCAGCGTGCCTACTTCGTCAAGGATTTTTCCCAGCGCCTCTTCGACGGTCAGCATTATCCCCCGGCTCCTTCGACTATTTGTTTGGCCAGTTCCAGGTCTTCCCGGGTGTTGATATTGAAAAAGCTCAGGTGCTTGGGGTCGAACCGTTCCACTTCTTCGGTCTCGACATACCTGACTTTAACGTAGTTGAACAGCTCGATGATCACCTTTTTACCCTGTCCGAATATCTTTTTTATCGCTTCGATGCAGTTCCGGGAGTAGACGGCATGCAGCGGCTCGAATAGGCCGTTGACCCGCGGCAGGATAAAGTCGTAGCCCTCTGATTTTTCTATCATGTAGCGCAGCAAATCCTCGTTTAAAAAAGGCATGTCCGCCGCCACAACCAGGTTATAAAATGAGGTTGATTCTACCAGTCCGGTATATATACCTCCCAGGGAGCCTTGCCCGGGCATGATATCGGACACGATTTTTACTTTAGGGTGGTTCGCCAAGGGCGCAAAAGTCCTCTCGTTAGCCGTAACTACAATTATGTTTTTACTGAACGGATCGATGTGGGAGACTACTCGTTCGAGTAGAGTTGTATCACCTATCTTCTCTAATACCTTATCGTGACCCAGGCGTAGGCTCTTGCCGCCTGCTAGAACAACCCCGCTTATCTCCAATTTTCTTCCTGTTCTAAATACGCGGCTTTACCCCCTATATATAATTCTATCATAGGGAGTCAAGGTTGGATAGGGGGTCGGGGCATTGTATTTTGGGTTGCAGAAAAAATTTGTGAGAAAAACGTTACGGTTATCTGGTGTATTTTAGACGCGGATATTCCCATGAGCTGTTGTCGATGATCATATCGGCGGTTTTTTCCGGCGGATATTCTTTCAGGTATCTCGACTGCGCGGGCAGGTATTTGTTGTCGTATTTGCCGGTGTCTGCCTTGAGGTCCCTGATCGGCGCCCGCCTTTTGCTTTCCTCAAACGGAATTTCGAGGAAAATCTTGTAATCGATGTAAGGCGCCAGCTCCTTGCGGAACAGGAAAACCCCCTCGAAAATCACAACCGTATTCTGATTAAACGAATATTTCCGCTCGGTATCGTATCTGTCCGTGCGCCAGTCGAGGGCGGTCATACTGATAGAAAAAGCCCTTTTCTGGTGTAGCGGCTTCAGTAGCTTTTCCTCGATGAGATTGATATTGAAACTGCGGGTATAGTAATTATCCGCTTCGTTTTCGCCGGCGTATCTTATGGTTTTGGGATTATGAAAATCATCGAGGTGAATTGCCTGGGTCACGCAGTTGCGTGTAACTAAATATCTTTCGAGCGACTCGGCGAAACTGCTTTTTCCCGCCCCGTCTATCCCGCTTATCCCTATGACGAACGGTTTGTTTTTATTTTTTCCCTTCTCGATTTCACCGATGATCTTCTCGAAAATCGGCAGTCGCCGGTCGAAGATCTCTCGCAGCTCCCTGAAGCTCTTTATCGTTATATCAGCCTTTTCCGGCTCCTCGCCGCCGTAGCCGTAAAGTGCCCCGATGGCTAAAGAGCCGGTCTCCCGCGCGGCCTCGATGTCGTGGCACCTGTCGCCCACTATCGCCGCTGTCATCCCCCCGAACCTCTCCCTGATCTTCTTTACCAGCTCAACCTTGTTCAAACCATTCTCCTGCACGCATTCGATGTAGTCGTAATATTCTCGCATGTCCAGGGCTGACATAATAACGTCAAGATACATGATGGAGGCGTTGGTGTACTGGGCTAGCTTATAACCCCGTTTTCTCAGCGTCTCCAGCGTGGCTTTGACCTCCGGGTAGGTCTGTCCCGTGTCGCGGAACACCGCGGCGTATTCTGCCCGTACTTTGTCTCTTACTTCCTCTAAGGTCAGGTGGCTGTCTGGCGGCGTGATGAATTCATACATACTGCCCTTCGTCGACGCTGTCGTCACGCCGAAGAATTGGTTGATGTCCTCCGGGCTGAAATTAACCGCCCATCCCAGCTTATCAAAAGCCCTTTTGATCGACTCGTAGACTGGGGGTAAAGAGGGGACGATTGTCCCGTCCATGTCGAAGATGATGAGGTTTACATCGGCAGGGTTTATCATCAGTTGTCTTTATTGAAAATGGTCAGCAGCTCGTCAAATTGATTGATGGTGATGTCCGCCTCCTCCGCTTCCTCTCCGCCGTAACCATAGAGCGCCCCGATTGATAAAGAGCCGGTTGCCCGGGCGGCCTCGATATCCTGTCTGCTGTCCCCGACAATGGCCGCTTTGGCTTTGAATCTATCGATGAGTTTCTTCGCCAGTTCGGTTTTGTTAAGGGCGTTATCTTCCGGGTTCTTAATATAGTCGAAAACGTGCTTGATGCCCATCGGGGCAATGACGTTGTCCATGCGCCGGCCGGAGGAGCCGCTGTAAAGGGCCAGCCGGTAGCCTCGCCTTTTAAGCGTTTCCATGGTCTCTTTGACACCGGGATAGGGCCGGGCTGACGTCTTAAAGGTTCGCTCCGATTCTTCCCGTATGGCCTTTCGTGTTTCCTGCCATGCCGCCAGTTTCTCTTTAGGCGTGATTAACCGGTAGTACTCGTCCGATGACGCTCCAAGATAGCTTTCCAGCTCCTTTTCGCTGAAGAACACCTCCCAGCCCAGCCTGGTGTAAGCCCTCTTTATGGCTTCATACATCGGTTTGACGGAATCTGAGATCGTGCCGTGAAGGTCGAAAATGATTAGGTTTATTTCTTTGGGATTTATCATGGCTTCCTATAGCGACGGCTTCAGCACCATTATTTGCGTCGCCGCGGGCAGGCTTCCCGCTTTGATTTCAATTTCACTGCCGTTGACGTACGTTACGTTGCCTTTGCCCCTGGTGAACTCGTCCGCGCCGGCGATGGGAAAGTCCAGTTTTTCCGTCTTATAATGCATCGGGATGATCACTTTCGGCTTTAGCTGCTCCGCGACCCTGCTGGCTGTCTTGGCGTCGACGGTGAAGAAGCCTCCCACCGGGATCATTAGTACATCCACCGCCCCTGTGGCTTTGACCTTTTCCGCGCTGAGTTCATGCCCCAGGTCGCCGCAGTGGCAGACGTTGACACCGTCCACACCGAAGCAGAAGATGGTGTTCCTGCCCCGCTGGCTTCCCCCTTTGTTATCGTGGGCGGCGGTCACCGCCCTGAACTTGATGCCCCCGACCGTCCCGCCTTCCCTCAGCACCTGCGGATCGCCCCTGACGGCGCCGGCGTTATTATGGTCGCCGTGCTCGTGAGAGACGGTCACGACGTCCGCCGATTCTTTGATCTCCCCGTGTTTTAACCCGGGCGAGGTCGTGTAGGGATCGGTGATGATTTTAGTGCCTGACTCGGATGTAATCAGGAACGCAGCGTGGGCTAAATATTTAATCTTCATGCCGTCCTCCATGCCGGAGCTGTTATTTCTTCGCCATCCCCATGACGACGTTGATCAGCGTCCTCACCGGCGCTCCGGTCGCCCCTTTCACCAGATAGCCTTTGTCTTTATCGGAATCGGGCCCGGTCAGGTCCAGGTGCACCCAGGGCGTTTCGCCCACGAATTCCTCGAGGAACTTAGCGGCGGTGATCGGGCCGCCGTACCTGTTGCCGATGTTCTTGATGTCGGCGATGTCGCTCTTGATCATCTCTTTATACTCTTCGAACATCGGCATCTGCCAGGCCGGCTCGCCGACCTCTTTGCTGGCGGCGATGACCTTGTCCAGCAGTGGCTGGTTGTTGGTGAAAGCCCCGGTAGTGATTTTCCCCAGCGCTATCTGGCAGGCGCCGGTCAGCGTCGCTACATCGATGATGGCTTTAACGCCGGTTTTCGCGGCGTAGCTCAGGGCGTCGGCCAGTATCAGCCGCCCTTCGGCGTCCGTATTGAGCACTTCGATGGTCTTCCCGTTCATCGCCGTAATAATGTCCCCCGGTTTTAACGCCGTCCCGCTCGGCAGGTTCTCTGTTGCCGGCACAAACGCCGTGACGTTGATCGCCGGCTTAAGCTGGGCGATGGCCATCAGCGTCGCGATTACCGAGGCCCCGCCCGCCATGTCTTCCTTCATGTCCGCCATGTTTTCCGAAGGCTTTATCGAGATGCCGCCGGAATCGAACGTGATTCCTTTGCCCACCAGTCCCAGTTCCACCTCTTTAGACTGGCGGCCTTGATAACTTAAAATGATGAATTTAGGCGGTTGCTGGCTCCCCTGTGATACCCCGAGCAGTCCTCCCATCCCCAGTTCTTTCATTTTTTCTTTATCGTACACTTCTGCCTTGAGCCCGTATTCTTTAGCGACCTGCCGCGCGGCTTCGGCCATCCGGGTCGGGGTCATATAGTTGCCCGGCTCGTTGACCATGTCCCGCGCATAGTTGGCCGCCCCGGCGATTGTCCTCCCCCTCTCGATGGCCTTTTCCGCCATTCTTTTTTCCTGGCCGACGATCGTCAGCTCTTTGATCTCCCCGAATTTGTCTTCCTGCCTGGTAATGTACCGCCGGAAGGTGTAAAGTCCCAGCACCGCCCCTTCGGTCATGGCCTGGACGGCGTCCTCGGACTTGATCGCGGTGTCGCTTCCCATTATCCCGCCGGCGACGGTCGCCGCCCCTTTTCCCCTCAGGTAGCGGCAGGCTTCGGCCGTCGCGCCGCGTATTTTGTTGGTATTGAGCTCCTTTTTCTTGCCCAACCCCACCACCGCTACCCGGCCAGCCAGCAGCCTGCCCAGGCTGTGGATGATACTGACCTCGTTCAGTTTGCCTTTGATGCCGCCCTGCTTGATGAGCTGCGCTATCGCCCCGCCCAGCTCTTTATCCGCCGCCGCGGCGTCCCCCTGCGGTCGCTTCGCTCCCTCGTAGTGGCTTACAATAATGGCATCGGTTTTCATTTCTACGAGGTTGCCGGTAATCGCTTTAATCTCCATAGTTGTCTCCTTTAGTGGTCTCCTTTCATCTTCGCCGCTCTCACGATTTCTTCCGCTGCGGGGGTAATATTTCCGGATGTATCCAACTTGAAATGCGGGCGGCGGACGCCTGCGTCCTTCCGCGTGCTTTCCATACTCTAATGATTATAGATGTTTTAGGGACGGTTGGCTAGGTGGTCTTTATTCCCCGTAGAAGGCCACACCGATGAGTCCCGGCCCGGTATGCACTCCCATCACCGGCGTGAACTCGGTGATGAATATCTCGCGGCACTCGAACTGGGCGCTGATCCTGTTCTTGAATGTTTCCGCCTGCTCCAGCGCGTCGGCGTGCATGACGGCCACGTGCAGCGGCTGCCCTTTTTTTACCAGGGGTTTCATCAGCTTGAGCATGCGGTTGATGGCGCTTTTCATCGTCCGCGGCAGGCCCACGGTGTGGGCGTCGGCATGGTTCAGGCTGAAGATGGGTTTGATGTTAAGAAAGTGGTTTACCATGGCGGCGGCCTGCGGCACGCGCCCGCTCTTGGCCAGGTACTGTAGAGTGTCCAGTGTCGCTATCAGGTTCACCCTGGACATGACTTCCCGGGCTGTTTCTTTGACCGCCTCCAGCGGCTTGTTTTCCGCCGCGGCCCTCGCGGCCGCTAGGGCGACCAGCCCCAGTCCTGCGGCGGCGGTCGTGCCGTCGATGATCTCTATACTCGTCCCGCGCAGGGTGTCCGCGGCCATGTCCGCCGCGATGCGCGCGGAGTTGAGCATGGCGCTGAACTTGGACGGTTCCGTC
>JBFYTX010000058.1:0-3119 GCA_041300345.1 Dehalococcoidales bacterium
TATGGGCTGGGAGCCGGAGTGGACAAGCCGTAAAGAACTTAGGTCGTAGTCGGAGAGTTTCAGTTCGCCCCTGTCGAGGGCGGTAACGATGTCCTGGAGCCAGGGAACCAGCAGCATGGAGATGGTGACTTTCTCCTTGTGGATGGTTTCCATGATGAGCTTGGGGGTGACCCTCTCGCCGCCGGTGGTCATGACCGCCCGCGCGCCGGCGATGAAGCTGCCGAACCAGTGCATCTTGCCGCCGGTGTGGTAGAGGGGCTGGATAAGGAGGAAGCAATCCTGGCGGGTCTCGCGGTGGGAGAAGTTCTCGTTGACGGCCACGTGCTCCAGCGAGCGATGGCACAATAAAGTAGCCTTGGGGTCGCCGGTGGTGCCGGAGGTGAAGTATAAGCCGGCCTCATCTTCGCCGGTAAGCTCGATAGCAGGGGGGAGGGGGGAGGCCTTAGCGATTACGTCATCATAAGGCTCCATGCCCTGCGGCGGTTTTTCCCCGACGAAGATGTATTTCTTGACCGTCGGGAGCTGGTCGCGGATCTCGGCGATGCGCTCGGTGAAGTCCTGGTCAAGGATGATGACCTTCGGCGCGGCGATATCGGCGCAGTACTTGATCTGGCGGGCGATGAACCGGAAATTGAGCGGGGCCGCCATGGCGCCGGTCTTGAGGATGCCGAAATAGGTCTCGAGCCACTGGGCGGAGTTCATCATCAGGTGCATCACGACGTCGCCCTTTTTAATGCCGCGGGCGATGAGGGCGTTGGCGAAGCGGTTGGCGCGGTCGTCGAACTCTTTCCAGGTTATCACCTTGCGGTGGTTCTTGCTCGGAGTTATTTCGACCAAAGCGATAGACCCGGGAGTTAACCGGGCATTCCTGGCGAGCATCTCCGTTATGGTCATCTTACAGACTCCTTTGATGTCAAAACTGACGCGATGGGACTAAAAACGCAAATAAATGAAAGAATTAGTAACTCTTTATTTTAGCTTGAAACAGCGGTCATTGTCAACGCGGCCAGCTTGGAGCGCCATCTGACGCTGTGCTATAATTCTGATGAGGAAAAACGAAATGATGGAGCAGCTGGAAAAAATCGAAAAGCGCTACGGGGAACTGGAAGAACGGATGTCGCAGCCCGAAGTAGCCACCAACCAGAGTCTGCTGCAGGAGCTGGCGCGGGAAAGGGCGTCCATCGAAGACGCGGTGAAGCTCTACCGAAAGTATAAAAAAACAGCCGGAGAGCTGGACGGCGTCAGGTCGATGCACGACAGCGGTTCAGACGAGGCCATGGCGGCGCTGGTCAAGCAGGAAGCGGAGTCGCTGGAGTTGAAGCTCGACGGCCTGACCGCGGAGATTAAAAAGGCCCTGATACCCAGGGACCCCAACGATGAGAAGGACATCATCATCGAGATACGGGCGGGGACGGGAGGCACCGAGGCCGCGATCTTCGCGGCCGACCTTTACCGCCTGTACAGCCGGTACGCACAGAACAAAGGCTGGAAAACGGATATCCTCAGCATGAGCGAGAGCGGCATCGGGGGGTTCAAGGAGATGATCTTCGAGGTCAGGGGCAAAGCCGCGTACAGTCGGTTGAAATACGAGAGGGGGGTCCACCGGGTGCAGCGCGTGCCGGTCACCGAATCATCGGGGAGGATCCATACGTCCACGGCGACGGTGGCCGTCCTGCCCAAGGCGGAAGAGGTGGATATCGAGCTCAGACCCGAGGACCTCAGGGTGGATATTTTTCACAGCGGCGGGGCGGGCGGCCAGAATGTAAACAAGGTGGCTTCCGCCGTCCGCATGACGCACTTGCCCACCGGTATGGTGGTCGTCTGCCAGGACGAGCGCTCGCAGCTCCAGAACAAGATCAAGGCGCTCTCCGTCATGCGCACCCGGCTGCTGGACATCGAACGGCGCAAACAGGAAGAGCAGATAACGTCGGACCGGCGGTCGCAAGTAGGCAGCGGCGAGCGCTCCGAAAAGATCAGGACGTACAACTACCCGCAGGACCGCGTCACCGACCACCGCATCAACGTCAGCCTGCATAACCTGCCCCGGTTCATGGACGGGGCACTGGACGAGATGATCGATGCGCTGGCGACCAGCGAGCAGACCCAACAGCTCGAGGGGCAGGGGGTTTGAACCTCCGGCAGGCTTTAGCGAAGGCGCGGGACACCCTGGCAAAAAGCAACATCGAAGACGCCTCGCTCGAAGGCGAAATTCTCCTCAGGCACGCGCTGGCGACGGACCGCGCCGGGCTGTACTCAGACCTCGACCGGGAACTAAGGCCGCGGCAGGAAAAAGAATTTACGGAATTGCTGGAGCGCCGCCGGCGCGGCGAGCCATCGGCCTACATCACCGGCCACCGCGAGTTCTACGGGCTGGATTTTAAAGTCAATGACAAGGTCCTTATCCCCCGGCCCGAGACAGAGCTGCTGGTGGATCTGGCCATCAAGCTGGCTAAAGACAATCGCATCACGAAAATCGCCGATATCGGGACGGGTTGCGGGGCGATAGCCGTCTGCCTGGCGAAGCACCTTCCGGGCGTGATTATTTACGCTACCGACATATCACCGGGAGCGCTGGAAGTCGCCCGCGATAATTTGAAAAAACACGGCGTCGCGGACAGGGTCGTGCTTTTACGCGGCGACCTGCTGGAACAGCTGGAAAAACCCGTCGATATGATAGCAGCCAACCTGCCCTACGTTAAAGAAAACGACCTGCCCCTAAACGGCCAGGAACCGAGGCCGGCCTTGGACGGTGGGAAAGACGGACTGGACGTAATTAAGAACATGTGCCGGCAGGCCGGGGGGAAGCTGAAGAAGGGCGGATATCTATTGTTAGAGGTAGGACAGGGGCAGGCAAAGACAGTCGTTGATATATTATGTAAAGCCTATCCGGATTCCCCTGTCGAAGTACATAAAGACCTGGCCGGCATCGAGCGGGCGGTCAGCCTGTGTTTGACATAGCTCCGGAAATGATGCTAAATTAGATTTGAATTTCGTAACGCCTGAAATCTTATATTCTCAAGTATTTACCAATGAATATAATCGTGTGCGTCAAACAGGTCATCGACCCCGAAGCGACGCCCAGCAGCTTCAAGGTCGACCCCGCCGCCAGATCGGAAGAG
>JBFYTX010000061.1:0-5287 GCA_041300345.1 Dehalococcoidales bacterium
CGCTTAAGCCGCTCTCCGCCGCTTCTGTTGATAAAGTGATAGATATGGTCGGTAAGCTGGAAACGCTCAAAGACGCCGCGGCAATTATCAAGCTGCTTTAAAATGGAGAAGATCAAATTCACTATCGACGGCCGGGCCATCGAGGCGCAGGCGGGCCAGACTATCCTCGAGGCGTCTCTCGCGGCCGGCATCTACATCCCCTTTC
This sequence comes from Dehalococcoidales bacterium, assembly GCA_041300345.1. GTDB lineage: Bacteria > Chloroflexota > Dehalococcoidia > Dehalococcoidales > RBG-16-60-22 > JBFYTX01. Next base: position 206 of record JBFYTX010000061.1, read on the forward strand.
TCTGCTATCACCCCGACCTCCCCTCTACCGGCGACTGCCTTCTCTGTGTGGTGGAAGTGGCGGGCAGCGGCGACCTCGTGGTCTCCTGCACGGCGCCCGTTGCCGATGGTATGCAGGTCATTACGAAATCTGAAAGGCTGGCGGCGGCGCGCCGCCGGGCCATGGAAAAGATCCTCGAAGGCCATCCCGCCGACTGCGGTACCTGTATTAAGTATTTAAACTGCGAGCTCCAGTCCCTCAAGCAGTATCTCAGCGAAGAAGAGTATAAACCGGTAGGCCCGGCCCGCCTGTTCGCCGTGGACGATACTAACCCGCTCTTTACCATCGACCCCAATAAATGCGTCATGTGCACCCGCTGCGTCAGGGCCTGTAAAGACCTGAGAGGCGTGGGGATATTGGTGGAGAAAACGCAGGATGGGGACAGGTACATCGGGACGGTTGATGGAAAGTCGCTGGCGGCCTCGGACTGTCGCTTCTGTGGCGCCTGCGCCGAGGTCTGCCCGAGCGGCGCCATCATGGATAAGGCGGCGCTCACTAAAGATAAAAACCGGAAAACCGCTCTGCTGCCCTGCCGCTATACCTGCCCGGCGGAGATCGACGTGCCTTTATACCTGCGTTTCATTGCTGAAAAGGACTACGCCGCCGCCGCCGCGGTGATACGGGAGAAAGTCCCTTTCCCCGCCGTGCTGGGGTATGTTTGCGACCGCCCCTGCGAGGATGTCTGCCGCCGGGGCTCGGTTAACCAGGCCGTCTCGATTCGGGAGCTCAAGCGCTTTGCTTCGGAGCATGATGAGTCCCCGGCAGCCGTAAAAAAACCGCCGACCGGTAAAAAAGTGGCGGTGGTCGGTTCGGGGCCGGCCGGCCTGACGGCGGCCTATTATCTGACTTTACAGGGACATGACGTCACCGTCTTTGAATCTCTGCCGCAGGCGGGCGGCATGCTGCGCTGCGGTATCCCCGCATACCGCCTGCCCAAAGAAGCCCTCGACCGCGAGATTAAGTATATTGAAAACACCGGCGTGACCATAAAGACCGGCGCCCGTGTGGAGTCCATCGAGGAGCTCCTTAAAGAAGGCTTCGACGGCGTTATCGCGGCGGTGGGCACGCACCGCGGCCTGAAGCTCAGGATTCCCGGCGCGGATAGTCCCGGCGTGCTGGTCGGCGTCGATTTTCTCAAGGACGTTAACCTGGGCAAAAAGGTCGCCCTCGGCAAAAATGTCCTCGTTTTAGGGGGAGGCAACGTGGCTTTCGACTGCGCCCGTGCAGCGAGAAGGCTGGGGGCGGTGGTAAAACTGGCCTGCCTTGAATCAAGGGAGACCATGCCGGCGGCCAAAGACGAGATAGTTCAGGCGGAGGAGGAGGGTATAAAGCTTTATCCCGGCCGCACTTTCACGCGTATTATCACGGAAAACGGTAAAATAACCGGCGTTGACTGCCTTGAAGTAGCCTCGCTCGCCTTCGACGATGAGAAGAATCCTCAAATAGAAGTTAAAGAAAAATCGGCACATATTTTAGCCGCCGATACCGTGATTTTCGCTATCGGCCAACGGCCTGATATACCGGATGCTTTCGGACTGGAAACCGGCGCGGGAAACTGTATCACCATAGACCCGTTTTCTTTTACCACCAATAAAGAGGGCATCTTTGCCGCCGGCGACGCCGTCGGCGGCACGTCCTCGGTCATTAAGGCCATCGCCTCCGGCCGGAAAGCGGCCGTCGCGCTGGACCGCTATCTTGGCGGTGATGGCGCTATCGATATAAAGCTCGCCCCGGCGATGGCTCTGAAACCTGATATCGGTATATGGGAAGGCTTCGCGGCTTTGGAAAGGTGCCAGGATTCCTGTGTCCCCGCGGCGGAGCGTATCAAGAGCTTCTGCCGTGTCGTTAACGACCTTGATCCGAAGGCCGCTGAAGCCGAGGCTAAACGCTGCCTGCAATGCGATCTTCGACTTAAAATTACGCCGGTTAAGTTCTGGAGCAGTTATTAGTGCCGGCAGGAGGTGAATATGAGCAATCAACCGTCACAGTATGATATCGCCGTCATTGGTTCCGGCGCGGCGGGGCTGGCGGCGGCTTTAACGGCGGCGGAGGGCGGCGCCGGGGTCATCGTCTTTGAAAAGGAGCGCTCGCCGGGCGGCACCTCCAACTTTCTCCAGGGCACCTTCGCCGTGGAGAGCGCCCTCCAGCGTGAGCGCTATATCACCTATAGCCGGGACCAGGCATTCAAAGACCTCATGGAATACAGCCACTGGATCGCTAATCCCCGGCTGGTCCGGGCCGTCGTCAACGAGTCGGCGGCAACGATCGACTGGCTCCGGGCGCAGGGCGTCGTCTTTTCAGATGCGACGATAAACATGCCCGATTCGCCGCGCACCTACCACGTCATTAAAGGGAGGGGGGAAGCCCTGGTCAAAGCCCTCGTTACCCGCGCTAAAGAAACAGGCGTGGCTATCCGTCTGGCCTCGCCCGTGAAAAGGCTGGTAAAGCAGAGCGACCGCGTTTCCGGCGTTGTGGCCGAGCTCGACGGGCAGGACACGCCGTTCGGTGTTAAAGCCGTAGTCGTCGCCAGCGGCGGCTATGCCAACAACAAAGAGTGGATTAAAAAGTACACCGGCTTCGACCTCGGTGTTAATTTGATGCCCGTGGGTAACGTCGACAAGAACGGCGATGGTATTCGTATGGCCTGGGAAATGGGGGCGGCGGATGAAGGCAAGAGTTTGCTGGAAATCTACCGGGTAGGGCCGGCGGGGCCGGATTTCGCCATGGGCAACCAGGTAGAGTTCGCGGCAACCCAGCCTGACCTGTGGGTCGATCCGAAGGGCATGCGTTTCTGCGATGAAAGCATCTGTTTCTACGATTCGTCGGTGGGGAACGCCAACGCCCGTTTTAAAGAGGGCTATACTTGGAGTATCTTCGACGACGGTATTATCCGGCGCATGGTGGAGAGAGGCATCGACAAGAACGTGGGCGTCGACTATATGCCGGGCGCCAGGCCGTCCGGAATTGAGAGAGAGCTTAAGGCCGCCCTCGATAAAAACTCTACCGAGGTCCTTGCCGCTGATTCCCTCGATGCGCTGGCGGCTGGTATGGGCGTGAGCCCGGCAGTGCTGAAAAAGACCGTCGATGATTACAATACCTGCTGCGAAAGCAAGTATGATAAAGACTTCGCCAAGGACCCGCGGTATCTCTGGCTGGTTAGCGGTCCGCGCTATTACGCTGTCAAAGCGCGGACGGTTTTTCTGGGAACTATGGGTGGCATCAAGATCAACGAGAGGGCGGAGGCACTGGACAAGAAAGAGGCGGTCATCCCCGGACTTTACGCGGCCGGGTTCGACGCCGGCGGTATGTATGGGGACAGTTACCCGATTAAGTGCTCGTCGGGACTGGCTTCGGCCTTCGCTTTGAATTCGGGCCGTATCGCCGGTAAAAATGTGTTGAAATTCTTAGGAAAATAGTGAAAAGACTTTCGTTTAAGTTCTTTCCCGAAGGGGCGTTTAAGAGGGGCGAAGCCCCTCTTTTCTTAATCCCCCTCTCCAAACAAATATCTCCAACGGGATAGTGAAGCTCGCCGTTTGGAGAGGGGGTAGGGGGTGAGGTAAAAATTCTAGGCGGGCTACTCCCCTTAGGGTATTGACGTCCCTTCTTCGTAAGGAGGGACAAGAGGGAGAATTATCTAATCCTGCTCAAACGTAACTATATTCCTTAGCGCCTCGCCCTTTTTTAGCGAATCTATGGCCTCGTTGATGCGCGCTAAAGGATAGTGCCCGCTGATGAGCTCGTCCAGCTTTAGCTTCTTGGACTTGTATAGAGACACCAGGAAGGGGATATCCACGCTGGAGCGTATCGAGCCGCCCCCGGACGCCGTCAGCACTTTTTCCGTAAAAATAAAATCGAACGGTGTAAAGTCCCTCAGGTCGCCTTGTGCCAGCCCCACGATTACCGTCATGCCCATGACGCCGGACATAAGGAAGCCCTGACGGATGGCTTCCACCTTGCCTACGGTAACGAAAACGTAGTCTGCTCCCCGCCCGGACGTCATCTCCTGTACGGCCTTCACGGGGTCTTTGACTTTCTTCAGGTTGATGGTATGCGTCGCCCCGAACAATTTGGCCGTTTCCAGCTTGCTGTCCAGCACATCCACGGCGACGACCGGATAAGCCCCGGAAAAGACCGCCCCCTGGATGGAGTTCAGTCCTACGCCTCCCGTCCCGATCACAACTACGCTGCTCATCGCCCTGACCTTGGCTCTATTGACCACCGCCCCGAACCCGGACGTCACCCCGCAGGCGAGCAGACAGGCGCGGTCGAGCGGCATGTCTTCAGGGATTTTGGTGACCAGCTCCTGCGGTACGGTGGTGAACTCGGCAAACCCGCCCACCGGCCCCGCCATCAGCGCCAGCCGCTGCCCTTTCTTGTTCCGGTGCTTGGGTCTCATGAAGGCGTCCCTCTCCACGCAGAAGTGCCGCGCCCCGATAGTGCAGTAGTAGCAGTGGCCGCAGCCCGAGGTCACCGTTCCCACCACCACCGGGTCGCCGCGCTTGAGATTGGTCAAGCCCTCGCCTACCTCATCGATGTGTCCGGCGGTCTCGTGCCCGGCCAGCCCGGGCAAGTCCCACTTTATTTCACCCGATATGAAATGCAGGTCGCTGTGGCACACGGCCGTGACGGCTACTTTGACCTTTACCTCCCCTTTGCCGGGCGGGTCTACCGTTACCCCGTCCTCGACCACCAAGGGTTTGCCTACCTCATAGCAGATGGCAGCTTTCATCATACCCCTCCCGGAAAAGTTGAAATTTACTCTTTAAGAGGCTATAACATCGGGGGTTTTAAGTCAATACTGGAAGACCTATCCCCCTTTGTCCCCCTTCCCTTTACCAAGGGAAGGGGGAGGAAAAAAAGAGAGGGGTTAATGCCCCTATTAAACTCCCTTTCCGGGTATTGGCGTCCCTTGTTTGTAAAGCCTGTCCTGAGCCAGTCGAAGGAAGGAAAGGAGGGAGATTTTCGCCCCCCGTTCAGCCCTCTCAGTTACTCCCTTGATGGCTTAGCTTCTCCCTTTGAAAAAGGGAGATAAGAGAGGGATTT
>JBFYTX010000088.1:0-4074 GCA_041300345.1 Dehalococcoidales bacterium
ATGATATACGGGCTAAAAATTTCAAGTTACCGTGACTAAAGTTTTTCTAAGATCTGTTGGCTTTGGTTGTTCGTATTAACCTTACCCCTTTATCCCCTCTCCAGTCCGAGACAATAACGGACCTTGAAAATATTGTTGCCTGGAGAGGGAAATTAAAAAGAGAGGGGGCTCAGCCCCCTCTTAAATTCTCTCCCCCTTTAATTAACGATATCGACTCGGGGCGTCTAAGAGGGGTCACGACCCCTCTTTTCTCCTTCCCCCTCTCAGACACGAGATGTTCCGGGAATAGTAATGGCACTGTCTGAGAGGGGGATAAAGGGGGTGAGGACCAATAATCAACCATAAGCAAACGGAACCTTTTTTCACCGCACTTGCGCGGTAGGCTCAATAAATTCTAATATATTGGCGGGACAACATTCCACGGCAACAGGTAACAGAAAGGAAACGCGCGCATGACAACCGGGGCGCTAGAGGGTCTTAAAGTCCTGGAGTACAGCGACTTTATTTCCGGGCCCTACTGCGGCAAGCTGATGGCCGACCTGGGGGCGGAGGTCATTAAAGTAGAGAGGCCGGAAGGCGACCACGCCCGGCGGTGGGGGCCGTTCCCCGGGGGCAAGTCCCACCCGGAGAAGAGCGGGCTTTTCCTCTTTCTTAATACCAGCAAGCTGGGCGTCACCTTGAACCTTGAAAGCGAGCAAGGCCGGGAAGTTTTTTACCGGCTGGTTGAACAGTCGGACGTCCTGATCGAGAGCAGCCCGCGTAAAGAAATTAAGCGGCTGGGACTGGACTATCCCAGCCTTAAGAAGATAAATCCGGCGTTGATCGTGACCTCGATCACCCCGTTCGGGCGGACGGGGCCGTATAAAGACTATAAGGGCTCCGACCTCATCAACTCGCACGTCAGCAGCGAGGCGTTCGGGAACCCCACCGAAGGGGTGGAAGACCTGGACAAATACAGCCCGCTGCGGGGCCCGATGCACACCGCCGAATTCATGACTGGCCTGACGGCGGCGGTCTGCACGATGTCCGCCATCATGGGGCGGGGAAAAGGGAAAGCCGGCCGGCACATCGACGTGTCCGCGCAGGAAGCGCTGGCCTCGGTAACGCGGCAGGAGCTGGCCTTCTGCCTGTGCGAGGGGCTTTGCCCCACGCGTCAATGGGGCCGGAAGCGCGTCGGGGGGTTTTTATACCAGTGCAGGGACGGCTATGTGAATATCTGGATCGGGCCGCACTGGCAGAAGCTGGTGACGATGATGGGCAACCCCGACTGGACGGAGGTGGAACTTTTCAAGAACCCGGCCCGGCGCGCCGAACACCAGCTGGACTGCAACAAGCTCATCGAGGTGTGGACGAGAGAATACACCATGGCGGAGATCGACAGGATGGGCATGGAATTCGACGTGCCCCTGGCGCCGGTGCGCACGGTCAGGGAGGTCGTCAACGACGAGCAGCTGGCCTACCGCAGCTTCTTTGTCGAAATCGACCACCCGGCGGCCGGACATTTTAAATACCCCGGGGCGCCTTATAAATTATCGGCGACGCCCTGGGCGGTAAAGCGCCCCGCGCCGAGGCTGGGCGAGCATAATGAAGATGTGTATGGCAGGATGCTGGGATATAATCAGAGCGAACTAACCGCGATGAAAAAAGCGGGGATAATCCAATGAAAAAAGGGACACGCAAAAGACCGGCCTTACCTCTCTCCGGTATCAGAATTCTGGACTTCGGGCAGATGTGGGCCGGCCCGCACCTGACACAGTGGCTGGCAGTGATGGGGGCGGAGGTCATTAAAGTGGAGACCCACCTGCGGCTCGACTTCATGAGGATGATCGGCATTCCGCCGGGGTTCGCCAGGGACAACTTCAACGCCGGGACGGCGTTTGCCTCTCTGAACTACGGCAAGCGAAGCATCACCCTGAACATGAACGAGCCGCGGGCGCAGGAGCTGGCGAAAAAACTGGTTAAAGTAAGCGACGGGGTGACCGAAAATTACGGCGGGGCGATACTGGAACGCTGGGGACTGGGCTACGAAGATATGAAAAGGCTCAAGCCGGATATCATCTACTATGCCGGCTCGGGGTACGGCCGCAGCGGCCCGGCGAAGTCGCGCCCCTCCTACGCGGAAATCGTCGAAGCCTACGACGGCTCGACATACCTGAACGGCTATCCGGGGATGGGGCCGGCGACAGTGGGGGTATCACCATGGACGGACGCCACCCAGGCGATGCACGGCGCCTTCGCCATCATGGCGGCGCTTTACCACCGCGACCGCACCGGGGAGGGGCAGTACATCGACGCGGCCATGATCGAAGGCAGCAGCAACTTCCTCGGCGAGATGGTCATGGGCTATACGATGAACGGGGAGCTGGGGGAGCGGCGGGGCAACCGGGACAAGGTCATGGCGCCGCACGGCTGCTACCGCTGTAAAGGGACCGACGAATGGGTAGCCATAGCCGTGGACGGGGAGGCGGAGTGGGGGGCTTTCGTTAAAGCGCTGGGCAGTCCGGAATGGGCCGTTAAAGAGGAGTTCCATGACGAAAAAAGCCGGCGGCAAAACCAGGACGAGCTCGACGGGTTGATCGAAACATGGACGAGGCAACACCACCAGTACGAGGTCATGGCGCTGCTGCAAAAAGCCGGGGTGGCGGCGGGGGCGTCGCTGAATATTAAAGACCTTGTCGGCGACCCCCAGCTTAAAGCGCGTCGATTCTTTATCGAGGCGGAGCACCCGGTGCTGGGTAATATTACGCTGCCGGGGTTACCCTGGCGGCCGGCGGGGAAGCAAAAGGGCAACTACAGCTATCCGCCGCTGCTCGGGGAGCATAACGACTACGTGTTCGGGGAACTGCTGGGACTGTGCGAGGCGGAGATAGAAAAACTGAAGGATGATAAGGTTATTTACTAAGTTTAAATGTGCCTAGGCTTTTTCCAAGATTTTATTTCTTGTGCGGGCTAATAACTTAATGGGGGCGAAATAATCTTGAGGATAAAGATAATCCTCTCCTGATTCATCGATTATTCTAACTTGCCCAAGCCCTTCGGCTTCCCTATCCGGCATGTTAACATAAAGCTTCCGCAATTCAAGGGAAGCCTCGTAACCTTTATTCTCTACGCAAAGGAGGAACTTGTTTTTCATATTCTTACTGCAGGTATTTCTTGATCTTAATTTCTTTTTTTCCTTTACCGTGTCCCTCGTACCAATGAAGCTCGGCTATTTTTATAGTGCCGTCTACTAATCTGATTTTAGCGATTCCTTTACGCTTTCTCCAATTCGTTTTTCCGTAAATGCGGTTAAGTCTTTTTAACTCACGAATTTTCCTGGATACGGCGATATTTTAAATCCATTGAATATCGTCCAGAATCTCAAAGTACACTTTATTATAACACGCTTAATGATATTTTTCTTAGGCTATGTTATCACGAGCTATCACCGCCGCTCCGATAGCCCCCGCCAGCATGGGGTCGTAATCGCTTGTTAACGCCGTCATTTTCATCTCGCGCTCAATCCGCTTCACGATGCCGGGGTTCTTGGCCAGGCCGCCGGTGAAGGCGATCTCCTTTTCCGGCTGCACGCGGCCAATGGTGCCGTGAAGGCGCCAGGCGATAGCGAAAAGGTAGGCAGCCAGCACCTGGGCTTCCGTATAGCCCTCGCGGAACAGGCCGATGGCCTCGATATTGGCGAAGGCGTAGCAGGTGGTAGAGACCGGCTCGGGGTCTTTCTCGACGGCCAGCGAGCGCTCGCCCATTTCCCCTACCGGCACCTGGAGGAGGTCGGCCATGACCTCAATGCTGCGCCCGAAGCCATCGGCGCACTTATCGTTCATCTGGAAGTCGCGTACCCGGTCCCAGCCGTAAAGCCTGATGGCTTTGCAGGTCTGCGCGCCGAGGTCGACGACGGTTTTCACGGAAGGTCCGAACATGAAGCGGGCGCCCCGGGCGTGGCAGCTAATCTCGTCGATGGTTTTTTGAGCGAAGGGGACATTCCGGCTGCCCCAGCCGGTGGCGACGGTGCGCTTAATATCTTTAGGTTTCATGCCGGACTTCCCCAGCGCTTGAATCAGTGCTTTTTCCGCGGCA
>JBFYTX010000089.1:0-3006 GCA_041300345.1 Dehalococcoidales bacterium
CCTTTCCACTTCCTGGAGCGCGATACCACGCTGCCCTACGAAGAGACCCGCCTCCGCCTGGAGGCTTTTATCAATATGTTAAAGCCCGTGCTGGTGATGAAGTAGGAGGCGTTTATGGCCACGAAAACAAAATGGGAGACCCGCCCGCTGGAGGTCTGGAACAAGGCCAAAGAGATGCGGGCTAATTGGCAGAAATCTATCGATTCCGCGTCGTCGGAGAGGGTGCTGCTCGCCCAGGGCAACGTCGGGTGGGCCATCGGCTTTCCGGCCCTGCGCGTCATCGAGGACAACCCCGTAGGGGCCATGATGGCCAACAAGAGCGACGAGTTTGCCCGCGCTGCCCGCCTGGCCGGGGAGATCATCGGCTGGGGACGCGAGGTCTGCGGCTACCAGCTCAACTGCTGGGGCGCCATGTATCTGGGCCACCAGCAGGACGGCAGCCCATTCCCGTTCCGCGATCTGGTCATTCCTTTTTCCGACCCCTGTGACCAGCACACCAAGCGCGGCCAGGCCCCGATGGACTACTCCCCCATCCCCCGCTTCCAGGAAAATTACACTCTTTATACCGGCCCGCGCGACCCCGACCGCGAGAAGGCGATGATCGAGGACAAGGTCTATTCCACCCTCTTTATCCTGGAAGAGATCGAGCGCATCTTCGGGCAGAAGTTCAACGACGAAAGGTTCGTCGAAAGCGTTAAAGTGAGCGGCGGCATCCGCCCTTACGCCCTGGAGGTCTCCCGATTCATGCAGCATATACCCTCCCCCTTGAGCCAGAAGGACCTTTACTCGTTTTATACCCTGGGCGGCCTGACCAAAGGCGACCCTGCCGAGACGGTGGCCATCTGGAAAGCTTTGCGGGACGAGGTCGAATGGCGCGTCCAGAACAACATCGCCGCCGTGGGCAACGAGAGATACCGCTGGATGGAGGCCCACCCGCCGCCCTGGCATTTCCTGAAATATTACCGCTACATGGAAAAATACGGCGCGGTCTGCATCGGCTCCCAGTACAGCCACATGATGGCCGGCCCAATGGAGCTTAAACCTGACGGCACCTGGGGGTCGAGGATGGGTAACGCGGGGTTCGCCCAGGGCTTCGACCGCCCGATAAACACCCGGGAGGACGCCATCCGCGCCATGGTGGGTCCCGAGGCGCGGGGCCACCGCTTCAAGGACGACGAGGTCATCCGCCCCTGGGCGCTCAATGACTTCGCCAAGGCTTATAAAGTGGACGGCGCCATCCTGGCGTTATGGCGCGGCGGCGTCGGCTGCACCGTGACGCGCAAGGAGCAGGGCCTGCGGCTCAGCGAGTTGGGCGTGCGCGTCATGCACTACGAGGGTTCACAGCCCGGCGACCGCACCGACCTCGATGAGAACCGCCTTTTGGACCAGCTCGATATCTGGATGGAGAGCCAGGGACTCAGAAAAATAGAAGAATAATACTACCAAAAATTAGGAGAACATTTTGAAATGAAGGTCAGATGGTTTGTCTTCGTATCCATCCTGCTTGTGGTGTTAATCATTATACCGTCGGGCTGCTGGCGGGACTTTAGCGATGACCCCATAAAATGGTCGTTCGTCAGCGGGGACGGGTCGTGGGATAGCAGCTCTCGAAAATGGAGTGCGTACTTCAGTCCGGGGGAAACCAGATCGGCCATAATTCGGCTGAGCAACACGGGTTCTGAGAATTTATGGGTCCTCGTGGTCGTAGACGCTCCCAACTTTATGATCGGCAATCTTGAAGGGACCTTTGTGCCGCCGAGCGGGAATGTCTTGAATGTCCCGCCACTGGGGAGCGCCGAATTCAAGATCACGATGACCGCGGACTCAATTGGCGCCCCTGGGGGTTCGCATAAGTATGAGTTAGATTTTGGCTCCAGTACCAACGAAAAGATTAACCCGGTTGGTCCGTTAGAAAATCCAACATAATATTGATTTATTTGTAGTATTGGTATTTATTGGTAGTATTTACACGGGAGGGCGCTATGATCACCGCCGGCATTGATGTGGGCATAGAAAACACTAAAGTGGTGATTCTTAAAGACGGCAAGATCGCCGGCAGGGCGACGGCGTTATCGGGCGGGGCGAACCGCGGCAAGTCGGCGGAGCAGGCTTTGAAAGATGCGCTGGAGGCTGCTAAAATATCGCCCTCCGACGTCAGTAAGATCGTGGCGACCGGGCAAGGGAAGGGCGATGTCAGCTTTGCAGTCGACCGCGTCGTCGAGCCGGTGGCGGACGCGAAAGCCGCCCGCTTTCTGTATCCTGAGGCCGCCTGTGTCGTGGACGTCGGCGCCGACCAGGTCCGCGTCGTTACCCTGGGTGACCAGGACAAGATTTCCGAAGTGGTGATGAACCAGAAGTGTGCGGCGGGGCTGGGCATATTGTTAAAGTCCATGGCCCGGACGCTGGGCATGACCCTCGACGATATCAGCCGGCTTTCCGGTGAGAGTAAGGCCGTCGTCAATGACGCCTGCGGCGTTTTCGCCGAGATGGATGCCCTCGGCCTTTTGAACCGTAGCGTTCCCCGGGAAGACGTCGCCCGCGCCGTCGTCGGGGCCGTGGCCGTCAGGGTCAATTCCATTCTCAACGATAAGATAAAGCCCGCTAAAGACACCACCGTTCTGGTCGGCGGCGTCAGCCGTAACAAAGCATTCGTTGCGGCGATAAAAAGGCGCTCGGGGATTAGTTTTTTCATTCCCGACCAGGCGGAATACGCCGGGGCACTGGGCGCCGCCCTGATCGCGGCCGGTTAATCGTAAATCATTCGGCGGAGGCAAAGAAAATGACGCAGGAATACTGGCGATGGCCGGAATCGGGCTGGACTTCAACCGATATCGACTGGAAGAAGTGTAAAAACATCACCGCGGGCGTGGACGTCGGCACCGACAGTATCCAGGCGGCTATCCTGGTTGACGATAAATTGTTCGGCTACAGCAGCTTCCGCACCGGCCCCGACTACCGCGCTGCCGCGGAAAAAGCCCTGATTCAAGCGCTGGGGAAGTCCGGCAT
>JBFYTX010000105.1:0-4969 GCA_041300345.1 Dehalococcoidales bacterium
CTGATAGCGGTGTACGTGCTGATAGCGATAGCGTTTTCCTTAATATAGCGCCGGCGTTATATAGTCCGCACGCACCGGAAATATAGAGGGGATAGTATACGTAAAAAGTATTCTCAGGGTAGTTAAATTGGTTGGGAGGGAGATGATTTATGAGAGCTATGTTTTCGGTGTTTAGCTTTCTTTTAGTTTTCGTTATTCTGCTCTCGGGATGTAACAATGCTCCAACTACTCCCGCATCTTCTGTGGAACCATTAGAGTCTGCAACATCAGGTGTAACATACCCATTCGTCATAACACTCTCGTTTCCAGATGGTGCGCCGCCATTGGATCACACAAAGGTATTACATGGCGTAATAAAGTCCAATTATGCACTCCTGCCTAATATGGTTTTCGAAGTAACTCTTCCAGAAGGATTAGAGTTATTAACAGGAGAGCTTACCTGGACGGGCACAGTTCCTGAATATGGAGAGGTCATCGCTATTAATGCCACAGTTAAAGCCGTTAATACAGGCAATTGGACTGTAGGTTTTAAATATTATTTCACAGAAAACATAACCAATATCGGGCAAGGTTGGATTTATCTCTCTATATCGGAAAATTCTGCCGAATGGCGAGAAAATCCATCTTATGATGCACCTACAGGAATTAGCCCTGAAACTTCTACTGACCTGCCTACACCTATACCTACACATACATAGTGAAGGCGATGTAACACTGCGAGTTTTGGAGAATTGTATATCCGGGGTGTCTAAGAGGGGCGTTAGCCCCCTCTTTTCTTATTCCCCCTGCCCTCCCTAAATACCCGGGGAAGGGGGACACAGGGGGATGGGATCAATTGCTGACACTTACAGTTTTCCGCCGGTCATTTCCCCTTGCGGCCGGCGACACTATGGGGGATCATAAAATAAAGCCCTATCATATTCAGCGTTTTATCCGGGCTGGCCTCGCAGACCTTTTTCAACTCCAGAAGCAGGTCTCCGGCTTTTGTCTCGTCCCAGAACCAGTCCTGAAGCATCCGGCCGGAAGCCCCTTGCTGACCCGGCTGGGCGGTAATTGCCTCAATATAGTAGGCCCTTAAGTCCTCGGCAGCAAACTTGATGGCGTATGCCAGCGATAAGTCTTTACGGGGGCTTTCCGGCTCCTTGCCGTTGACACAGGCGGAGAGAAACTCCCCCAGGTCATCAATGCCGATACCGCTGATGCCTACGGTGGTGCGCTTCCGTTCAGCCACGGCCATATCATACCAGGGACGCAGGGCCGTCATTTCCCGGAGAAAGGCTGCTTCCAGCGTGTCAGTTGCCCCGGCTTCATCTGCATCTCCGGCATAAATCACCGGGCAGGACAGCACCATAGATTCCCCGGACGATTCCGGCTCATCATCGGGGAAATCTACCAGTAATGGACCGGACGGCGCTTCAAACAATTTCAAAAGCGTCATCAGTACCCGTTTCTGGAAACCGGGGTTATTGGGCGGCCCCATGGGGCGTCCCAGCTCGAAAGGGACCCACAATGCCCGCGGCGGCTTGATAATTTCCGTGTGCGGCCGGATCAGGCTGATCCCGGCGGTGGGCACCCCCTGTTCCTCGATAAAGTGCGCCAGCACGCCAACGGCGTGCGTACAACCCGGTCAGACGGGAAAGAGCACGACGGCATTGACCCCATCCTTTTTGAGCAGGGTGGCGATTTCCCGTATCGGCTCCGGGGCGTCAGGCTGGGCGCGGATAGAGTTATAGGAATAATGAAAGTCAGCCACGCTGCCGATAATGCCTTCCGCCGCTGCTTCCCGCAGCCGGTCGAGGGGGAAAACAACGTTCCAGTCCCGCTGGAAACCGGTGCGGTCGAAGCCGGTGGACATGTGCGACATAACCAGATCGTTAGCCTGAGCACTGCCCGGTATGACGCGGTAATTGTCACCGGGGTCATTCTGGAAAGGACGGTCGTGCCGGCCGAGCAGGCCGGATGTGGTAATGATGGCAACACGTCTTTTATTCAGAGGAGGGCCGTTTACCCAGGGATGAGTGTCAAATGACGGGCACTTGAAGCTCATTAACATGTTCCGCTCGCCTTCACTTACGTTTTCCAGACGCATCTTTTGCCTCCGTACCCGTTCTTGCCGGTGTGCCCCGCTGAAAATTTGATTGATAACATCATATTACTAAGTTCAATTTCCTGTCAAAAATAGAACGCGGTGGAAGGGGAAACAGGAGGATGAGTGCAACTTACGAATACAAACCTAGTCTTCTACCGTCACCAGGTTAAGCCAGGCAAAGCCCAGCGGGTTGACCTCGTAGCCCTTAACGTAAGGTTTCACCAGCACATAGTTCTTCCCGAAGTATAGCGGCAGGATGGCGGCATCGGCGACCAGCAGCTGTTCCGCCTGCCGGTAAAGCTCCAGGCTGGCCGCGGCATCCGCCTCAACGCCCGCCCGGTCGATCAGCGTATCGAAAGCCGGGTTGGAATACTCGGCGAAGTTGTTCTCGGCGCCGGTGCGGAAAAGCACCCCCAGGAAGTCCTCCGGATGGGGATAGTCGGCGATCCAGCCCATATCGAACATCTCGTCCTTTTCCGCCTTGAGATTATAGACGTAATAGTTGGGTTCCAGCACGCGCACGGTGACCTCGACGCCGAGGTTCTCGCGCCACTGGGTGACGGCTGCCTCCAGCACCGGGGAAATCAGCCCGCCGTAGCCGCCGGTGGTAATAGTGATAGGCGGCAGGTTAGCGACGCTGCCGTAGCGCGACTGGTTGATCAGCTCCCTGGCCGCGGCGACATTATAGTCCAGCCCGTCCAGGCCGGGATTATAGCCGGGGATGCCCGGCGGCAGGATGCCCTCGGCACGCTGTACGAGGTCGCGGAATATCAGCGATATTATCCTGTCTTTATCTAATGCCATCGTAAAGGCTTTGCGCACGTTGATATCATCGAAAGGCGGCCTGGTGACGTTAAAGCCGATCCAGCTAAAGCTCAGCTCGGGCGTGGTCCGGAGCTCGTTAAGAAACGGCCCGGCGGGGTCGGTCACCCTGTCGATATAACCGGCCGAAACTCCGGCGACATCGATGTCTCCGGTTTCGTATAGATTCATGGGCACGCCGGCCCAAAGATGGTACTCAACGTCAGCCAGCCCGGCCATTTCCCCGTAATAACGATCGTTCCTTTCCAGCGCCAGCAGGCTAAAGTCCTGCCACTCCTTGAACTTGAACGGGCCGGTGCCGTTGGGATGACGCCACCAGTTCACGCCATCATCGACGTTATTATTGTCCACGACGAAGGCCGTGGGATAGGTCAGCTTGGAGAGGAAATAGACCTTGGGGGCGTCGATGGTCACCTCGAGGGTAGTATCGTTAACCACCCTCACCCCGCTAATATTTGAAGTCCGGCCTTCGATAACGTCCCTGGCCCCGGCGATGTCCCCGAGGTAGGTGCCGGCGACTCCCGACCCTGTGGCCGGATTGCAGGCGCGCTCCCAGGAATATTTAAAGTCTTCTGCGGTGACCTTGCGCCCGTCATGAAACACAACGTCGTCGCGGAGGTGAAAGGTGTAGGTAAGGCGGTCCGGGCTGATGTCCCAGCCGTCGGCGATATCGGGGACGGTCGCCAGCTCTTCGTCGAGCCGGACCAGGCCGCTATAGATCTGGGCGATGAACTGGTGTGAGGTTGTTTCCGCCGAGACGGCAGGGTCGAGGGTAACGGGGTCGGTGCCGTAAAGAATAAGGGTCCCCGTCCCAGGTATGACGGTGGGCGTTATCGTACTCGTAGGTGTCGGCGAACCCGTGGGCGTGGGGGTGATAGTGTCCCGCGGGCAGGCTGTAAAAATCAGGCCGCATACCAGCACGATTACCAGCAACAAAGCTAGTTTTTTCATAGGGCTCTTCAGTCTCTCTCTAACTAATCTTAACACAAACTTTTTACGCGCGCACGAGAGGCGAATCGTATCCGTTTTATGAAACCAGCCGCCTGATATTATTTGACATTTTCCACTATCTATGCTACGTCTATGACTATTGACCTAGCCACACAGAGGGAGACCAGTCTGTGTGGCCTCCTTTATCATAGTGGGCCTCGCATCCCACGTGGGATGCGAGGCCCACCTTTTTTTGTCAGTCTGGGCATCTAAGAGGGGTCACGACCCCCTCTTTTTTTTCTTCCCCCTCTCCTTTCAAGGAGAGGGGGATTAAGGGGGGTGAGGTTAAACACTATTTGAAAAGATGCGGACCCTCAAAGTATAATGATGGGCAAGAAAAAACGATAAGGAGATATGCGATGGTTTCCAAGAAGTACATGAATTACTATCGGGGCAAGCCGGTCAGAGATTTCACCAAGCTCTATCCCCAGCTCACAGCCAAGTCCTTCCATATCTGGGGCCACGAATGGAACTCCGGCTACCGCATGGACTGGTTCTGCGTCACCGAGCCGTTCTTGATGATCAACGAGCCGCACACGCATGACTTCGACCAGTTCCTCGCGTTCCAGAACGCCGACGCCACGAAAGTGAACGAATTCGATGCCGAGGTCTGGCTTTACGTCGGCCCCAAGGGCAAGCAGGAGAAATTCGTCATCACGGAGACCTGTTTCATACACATCCCGGCCGGCATGGTGCACACGCCGCTGGAGTTCCGGATCATCCGCAAGCCAATAGTTTTCATGGACATCGCGCTCACGACCGAATACGTGCGCAAGCCGGAAGACAAGACCAAGCCCATCACGGCCGAAAGACACGAAGCGCCGCCTAAAAAGAAGAAATAGAAGCGAGCGGTTTTAGAAAAGGCCGAGCCGCTTCAGGCTGGCGTGGCTTTTCCCGCCGATAATAATATGGTCGAGGACGTCGATGCCCACGATCTCGCCGGCCTCGGCCAGGCGTTTGGTCAGGTTGATGTCTTCTTCCGAAGCCTCGATGTCTCCCGAGGGGTGGTTGTGGGCAAAGACGACCGAGGCGGCGCTGGCCGATATCGCCTCTTTAAAGACCTCGCGG
>JBFYTX010000149.1:0-4908 GCA_041300345.1 Dehalococcoidales bacterium
GGCAAAGCCCTGGGACTGCCGGAGGCGGAAATCGACCAGCTTTCCAAGCAATCGGACTGGGGCAGCGCTAAAAAGCTCCGCGCCAGGATGGAAAGGATGCCCAACTTCAAAGACAAGGTGGACGCCCCGGTCTGGCGCGACCTCATCAGCCTGGCGGCCGAGCTGGACGGCTTTCCCAAGTACACCGGGCAGCATCCCGGCGGCATGATCCTCTCCTCGACACCGCTGATCGATATCGTTCCCGTGCAGCGGGGGGCTATAGAAGGACGGTACGTCTGCCAGTGGGACAAGGACAGCATCGACGACGCCGGATTTGTGAAGATAGACTTCCTGGCCCTGGGGGCATTATCACAGCTCCAGGACGCCGTCGAGCTCATTAAAAAGCGCACCGGCCGGAGGATCGATATGTCCCGCATCGACTTCGAGGACGCTAAAGTCTACGATATGTTATGTAAAGGCGACACCATCGGCATCTTTCAGGTGGAATCGGCCGCCCAGATGCAAACCATCACCCGCCTCCGTCCGCGCAACCTCCTCGATATGGCCCACGAGGTAGCGGCAGTGCGGCCCGGCGTCGGCGCCAACCACGGGGTGCATGAATACCTGCTGCGGCGCACCAAGCAGAAGCCCGTCACCTACGATTGTCCCCAGGAGCAGCGGGCGCTGGAGCGCACGCTGGGCGTGGTTTTATTTCAAGACCAGGTCAACCAGCTGGCGATAGACGTGGCCGGCTTTGCCCCCAGCGAGGCCGACCGCCTCCGGCGCGCCTTCGGGCGGAAACATAACGACGAGCTCATCGAGCAGTACCGGCAGAAGTTCCTCGCCGGCGCGGCGCAAAAAGGCGTTCCGGCGGAAGCCGCGGAGACGGTCTTCAAGAAGTTCAACGGCCAGTACATGTTCCCGGAGTCGCACGCCTTCGCCTTCGGGGTAACGGCCTACCAGGCGTCCTGGCTCAAGTATTACTACCCGCTGGAGTTCTTCGTGGCCATCTTCAACCAGCAGCCGATGGGCTTCTATAACCTGGAGACTTTAAAGGAGGACGCCCGCCGCCATGGCATCATCGTGCTGAACCCAGATATCAACAGGAGCCAGGCTAAAAGCGTAATAGAAGATTTACCAACCTATCCCCCTGTGTTCTTCTCCAGGGACCTCACCCCCTTGGAGAGGGGGAGGGAAAAGCGAGAGGGGCTTCGTCCCCCTCTCGAAAACTCTCCCGGTGTAAATAGCGGGGAAGCTCGAAGGGGCGCCAGCCCCTTCGAAAATCATTCATCCCTCTCCCTCGAAGGGAGAGGGCAGGGTGAGGGTGATAAAATATCCGCCCTCCGCCTGGGCTTCTTGAACGTCACCGGGCTGGGCGGGGCCTTCGCCAAAGCCATCGAAGAGGGGCGGCAAAAGGGCGGGGCGTTCAAGACCATCGGCGATTTCCTGGAGCGCACCGGGGTATTAGAAGAGGTGGCCCTGAACCTCGCCTCGGCCGGCGCCTTTGACGGCCTTGAGGGGAACCGCCGCAAGGTAAAGTGGGAAATCGGCCTGCGCTACCGTCCCATCAACTCTCAGCTGCCTTTAGCCCTGCCCGTCGCGCAGGATATGGTGGAGCTGGCTAAACCCTCGGCGTGGGACGCCATGAAAGGGGAATACGACGTCCTCAGCCTTTACCCCTCAGGCCACGTCATGTCCCGGCTCCGCCCCAGCTTTAACCGGGGGTTCCGCACCAGCCGGGACTGTGAAAAGCTGCCCGACGGCGCCTTTGTGCAGGCGGCCGGGCTGGTCATCCGCCGCCAGCGACCCCACGGCAAGGTGGTCTTTATCACGCTGGAGGACGAGTTCGGGCACATACCGTGCATGGTCTTCGGGAAGGTCTACGAGCAGTACGAGCATACCTTCCGCTCGGCGTTCCTGATCATCAAAGGCCGGCTGACCCGCCGCGAGGGCACCTGCAACGTGGTCATCAACGAGGCTGAAGCTTTTACCGGCATTGCTAACGCGCCGGTGTCTAAAGACTGGTGCTAGAGATTAACCAAACGTATGCTGTACGGAGTCGCCTACCGGCTTGTAGCCGATTTTTATGTAAATCGAATTGGAAGTGGGGTTTGAGAGGTCGGTATAAAGCGTGCAAAACTCCTTACCTGATTGCAGGATATTCCGGGAAAGCTCCGCCACGCAGGAAGTAGCGTAGCCTTTGCCCCTTAACTCCGGCGGTGTATACACTCCGCTCACGTTCATACCCTTGTCCGTAGGCCGGCTCTTATGGGCTATGGAGACCGGCTTTTCGTTCAATTCCCAGAAGAATATCCAGCTGTGTTCGAGTGCTGGGGTAATATCCCTTTCCTGCACGCTCCCAACCCTTGTTTCGATAGCAAAAGCGTGCCTCCACTCATCAACCAGTTCTTTATCTGCCACGGTCGCCGGACGGAACCTGCCGGGTGATAGAGTAACTTCATTCACCTTATCCAAACGGTAAATACGCTGTGCCATAGTGTCTGTTATTCTAATACCATATGTATTACACCATTTTTTAGCAAATATATCCGCCAGCTTTTTATCGCCCACCACCCCTGGAATCATTTTAGAATCCTTAGAAACAGCCATTACCAGTTTCTCCCCGATGGCTTCTAAGTCTCCAGAAAAATGTGCCACTATTACCATATTCGGCGGCGTTCTCATGGCCGCGGCATTGATTACTTTTCCGGTACTGATAGAACAAAACCAAGGGACGCTTTGATAGAGGTCCGGGTGTCTTACCAGTCCATTTGCCAGCCCTAGAATAAGTCCGTAGCGGGCTTCGTCTTTAGCCAGATATCTTTCTATTTGAGATAAAAATTCTTTAGCATCGGGGTAATACTTAATATTCACCTTTGCTCATCCTTCGGTCTTCCAATCAATCCCCTTGGCCATATATTAAACTAATAATTGCATTAGATTACAGATAGACTATTCTATTTCAGGGTGCTTTTTAACATGATGCCGTTGGCGAAGTAAACACCCGTCTCGCCGGCAGGGAGCAGGTCGTAAGTGGCGTCGCCGTCATAGGTAATGCTCTCCAGGGTAATGATGACCGCGCCATCAAGGGAGTCGCCCACGCGAAATGCGCCCAACGGCTTGCCATCCACAGCCAGATGTCCCGGCGAGGCTGTCAACGCGCGCCCGTCATCGAGAGTAATTCTAACCAGCCGGAAGCCTGCCGGCACCGGTGTCACAGCGGTGGCGATCACATACGCCGGCACCTGCCGGCCGGAGCTGTCGGTCGTCCACACGAGCATACCCCTGGTTATGTTCTCTACCGGCACCGGCCCGTCCGGCGTGGCGATGAGGCTGCCTGCGGAGAGGCAAATAGGGCAACTGTTTATACTCGGCTCGCGCCCGGTTATTTTAATCTCTCCCGTTGGAGAAATCGTGCCTTCGATGCGCTCGCCCTGTCCCTCGCCAACGCGCAGGACGAACTCATAAAGCGTGCCCGAAGGCGTCACCTGCATGGCCATGGTCAGCAGCTTATGCTGGCGGAAAACGAGGAGCTTTTCTTCATCCGTATATTGCTCTTTATTATCCAGAGACAGGCGTTTCAATATCGCGGTGAATTCCGCCTCGTTAGCTTTGATCGCCGGGAATTGGGCAATAGCCTCGGCCTGCTCCTCGCCTTCCCTCACGATGGGCCAGAGATGCGGGTCGCACCAGAATACGCCGCCGAAATTGCTATCTAGACGATATGTCAGCTCGTAGACGGAATATTGCACCGGGGTAATTGTAGGCGTTGCGGTGGACCCCCCACAGCCGGGGAGGACAATAATAAGTGCCGCCAGAACCAACAGCAGCCATTTTAGTTTGTTCATTTAACATCTCCCTTATGGATTCCAACCAGGTATCAGCGCGTGACCGGTTTCACCGAATTCATATGGCATACCTCCTATATATTTTACCAGAGTGCGCCAAATATTATATAATGCGGAAACGCAAACAAAACATTCCGGAACAGGGAGGCATCTCATGGCCACGCTGGAAGAACTGCAGAAAAGGGTACAGCGCCTGGAAGATATCAAGCAGGTAGAAAAACTACAGCGGATTTACGGCTACTATTGCGACTACGAGGAATGGGAGAAGGTGATCGACCTGTTCAGCGATAACGCCGAGTCTGTCGAGGAGTGCGACTACGGCGTTTACCGGGGCAAGGAGGGCGTGAGGCGGTATTACATCGACCTGATGAAGGGCGGCCAAGATGCCAGGCCGAGGTTGGGTTATATGTCCATCGGCATGCAGATGCAGGGCGTCGTAACTGTCGACCCCGACGGCAAGAACGCGAAAGGCCGCTGGTATGGTTTCTTCATGGAAGCCAGGCCCACGTTGAGCCTCCATGAAGGCGAACTCAGGCAGCTCTGGGCGCACGGGATCTATGAGAACGAATACGTTAAAGAAGGCGGTAAGTGGACGATAAAAAAGCTCCACTTTTTCCTGAATTTCCGCACCCCTTACGAGGACGGCTGGCTCGAGACCCCGGTCGTCGGCCATCACGGTCCCAGCGCGGATGTCCCTCCCGACGCCCCGCCCACCGCCTGGAGCCCTTACCCGTCCGGCTATCATTTACCGGTGCATTTCAAACACCCGATAACAGGGAAATAAACAAATACTACAAATAAATACCAATACTACAAATACTACCAATATCCAATAAGGGAACGGGGACGAGAGAATGGATATAGAAGAACTCGAAAGACAGGTGACCCGGCTGGAGGATATCCAGGCTATCGAGAATCTCCAGCGGATGTACGGCTATTACTTCGATACCTCCATGTACCAGGAGGTCATCGACCTGTTTTCCGAGAACACGGAGTCGGTGGAAATCACCGACCACGGCGTTTTCCGGGGTAAAGAGGGCGTCAACCGGATGTACGCCGGTATGGTGGGCATGAAGCGCCC
>JBFYTX010000171.1:0-5542 GCA_041300345.1 Dehalococcoidales bacterium
CGCCATCGGGTTTCCAGGCGCGTATTCCGGCCGTCCTCCGCCTCTTCCCTCCCGGTAAGATCGTGGATAAAAACGAATAATTGTCCTTCTCCCATGTTATAATAGCTAGTATTGATTTCGATACCGATTATCTTGCCGTTTTTACATCGATGCTGCGTCTGGAAACGGTCCGAGCCGCGTAGCAGGATGTTTTTTATATGTTCGGCGATTTCTTCGGGGCGTTCCCGCGCCTCGACATCGATGATGGACATTTTTAGCAGTTCTTCCCGCGTGTAGCCGATCATCCGGCAATATGAATCATTGACTTCAAGGAATTTCCCGTTTAAATCGGTGATCCAGAAACCGTCAATAGCCGCGCTGATGATAGCCCTTTCTTTTTCCTTTTCCTTTTTCAGCCCGGTGATATCAGTCAGGACGCTGATGATACGCGACTGGCCGTTGAGATCGATCTTCTCGATGGAATAAAGCACCGTCAGCAGCTCGCCCGATTTGGTGCGCAAGGTGGTCTTTTCGTTCTGGACGCGTTGCGTTTTCTGGAATTTGCGCCTGACCCGTCGCCGTTCCTCGGGCGACCACATGTTCAGACCGGTGGAGGTGTTGCCGATCATTTCCTCGCGACGGTAGCCGAAGGTGCGGCACATATTATCGTTGACCTCGATGAACGTCCCGTCATTCAACTTCGTGATACAGACCATGATATCGCTGCCGCGCACGGCTTTGGCATATTTGTCTTCACTTTCGCGCAGCTGCCGTCTCAGGTCCCGGATGATGTGGCGGTATCCGTTTTCGGTCTGCTTGTCCGCCTCCGGTACCGGTTCAGAGTTGCGGTCTCCCAGGAAAACATAGCGGCTGTCCGACATGTTCAAGACGTATTGATGGGTATTGAGGATATCGATCAGTTGCCTTGACCGGCATTTATCGATGGCGTAAGCGCACAGCCCCATCATATTGCCCTTCTCAAGGGCGTTGTTCGCCTCGGCCTCGTACTTGTGGAAAGCGAGCCACTCCTTGCCTTCCAGTTCCGGGGCGCAGCCGCCGATCCTGACGCCGCGGTAGCCTTTCAACATGGCTTGAGTGTACTTTAGTAATAAGATATTGAAAGCCCGGGCGCTTTTGAAAACGCCGTTTTCAAGGTAAAACTCGTCCTGGTGAAAAACCGTGAGCTGCCCGGTTTTCAGGTGATCTGAAAAGCCTGAAGCCACGCGGTCGATGGCCTCCCGGTCTGATTGGTTACCGGGGTCCGGAGGGATCCAGATACAATGCTCGTTGTTTTCGAGTCCGGCCTGGAAAAACGGGACGAAGATATCTTTCAATTCACTGAGGGAATTATAGAAGACGCAGATATGTGAGCCCCAGGGCAGAGGGCCGACCACTTTAATGCCCGTTTGTCTATTTTCTACTACCACGGAACGTCGCCTTTTTGCCGGCGTGCCAATGGTCAGTTAACGATTCATTACCGCATCATTGCCGCATTATAGTGAAATTATTGGCCAATTGTCAAGTTTATGAAGGATAACAGTACAATTGACTACCCGACGTGATAGAGGCGCCGCCGGGATTCTGCTGTACCTTTGAGCATCAGGTTCATGAAGTCGGTCTCATACTCTTCAATGAGCCCCCCGGCGGCGAAGCTGTAGTAACGGTTATCGCCGATGATGATGTGGTCGAGCACGCGGAGCCGCATGATCCTGCCGGCATAGACAAGATCACGGGTCAACGATTTGTCGCTGGGGCTCGGCTCGGGATTGCCGGAGGGGTGGTTGTGGACAAAGATCAGCGCCGTGCCGTGGTTCTTGATCGCCCCTTCGATGACCTCGCGGGGGGCGACGGAGCTGCCGTTGACCGTGCCCTCGGAGATGTCCACGGTATCGATAATCTGGTTTTGGCTGTTGAGGTAAATGACTTTAAATGTCTCTTTTTTAAGGTCACGCATGGCATGATACAGGTATTCGAAGACCTCCTGTGAGGAGCGGTAAAATGGCTTCTCCAGTATCCTGGCTTTAAGAAACTCGCGGGCGACCTCCTGCACCAGCTTGATGCCGAAGGCGCTGGCGGCGCCGATACCCGGTATCTGCTGCAGCTCTGCCGCGGGGGCTTCCAGGACGCCGCGCAGCGTCTGGAACCTTTTAATGGCATCCTTGGCCGACGCTTTACAGTCGTGCCGCGGCGTCCCCAGGCTGAGCAGCAGCTCCACGATTTCATAGTCGTGGAAGGCGGCCAGCCCCGATTTCAGAAACTTTTCCCGCAGCCTTTTACGGTGCCCAAGGTGCGGGTCTGCAGGAGTCTTTTCCGGTTTTTCCATAGCTTCGCTCGGGCTTTAAGCCACCATATTCTAGCACCAACAGCGGCAGAACATCTATTTCAGCGCTACCGAGTTTATCCGGGTGTATATCGGGCCGTTCCGGGTCAGCTGGCTCCTCATCAGGTGTACCGCTTCCACCTGGCAACTGCCGCCGCCTTCAAGCACGGCCGCGGTGACCAGCTGCCCCAGCGCCTGCCTCTCTTCGGGTGTGGCCCCTTCGCGCACCCTGGCCAGCGTAAGGTGGGGGGTAAAAGGGCGGTTCTCCGTTGCAAATCCCAGGGGCGCCAGGACGGCGTCGATGTTCTTTTGCAGCCTGCCCAGCTTTTCCACCTCTCCCTTCAGCCCCACCCAGACCACCTGCACCCGCCTGGCGTTGGGAAAAACGCCGGGCCCGCTAAGCTCGACCGGGAAGGGGCTAACACCGCGACAGGCTTCTTCCAGCGCCCCGGTTATCCCGGCGACGAGGGCGGTGTCGATGTTGCCCAGGAACTTGAGCGTCAGGTGCATGATATCGGGGTCAACCCACTTTATCCGTTCCCCGCCGCCCCTCTTCAGCTGCGCCTGCATTCTGGCAAGGGCCAGCTTGATTTCCGCGGGGAGTTCAACGGCGATAAAAGAGCGTATCTTTTCCATGTCTTCCTGCTATATGCCGAGCAGCCGGCGGGCGTTGCCGGCGAGGAGCATTTCGCGGTCCTCCGCCGAAAATCCGGCCGTCTCTATTTCTCCGAGCACTCGCGCCTGGGCTATCGCCGGGTAGTCGCTACCGAAGATGATGCGGTCGGCCCCCGCCAGGTCTCTCACGTAGCGATAGATCTCCGGCCGGTAGAGGAACGGTGATATCGCCGTATCGTAGTAAACGTTCTCCAGCGCTTCCCGCACCTCGGGCATCAGGGTATAGAACGGGAGGCCGCCGCCCCAGTGCGCGCAGACCACCGGCACGTCTTTAAAATTGACGATGAATTTTTCCAGCTTCTCCGGCGTGGCCGCCCCCTTGCCGTGATAATGATGGCCGACGGGATCAGAAGAGTGTGTCGATAGTATCAGGTTATTTTCGCGGAGAATCCGCGCGAACGGCTCCAGCATCGCCGGGGTCATCGTTTCGGGAGGTTGGACGTCGGGGCGAAGCTCGCCGACACCCCTTATCCCACCCCTGACGCAGCGCTCGATCTCAGCGAGCGACCTGTCGTCGTGGTAGCCGGCAACGGCGCAGAAGCCGTATAGCCTTTGCGGGTACCGTGTTATCGCCTCCAGGATATAGTCGTTGGTCTCCACGCAGAGCTCGTGGGTGCTCCAGCCGTAATTGACGACGACGGAGATATCGATGCCCTCGCGGTCCATGCTGGCGATGAGGTCTTCGGCAGTCGCGATGACCGCCTTTACCCGCGAGTATATCTCGGCAAAGGCGGCGTCTTTTTCCACATAGCGGCTGCGGTTGTTCTTCACCTGCGGCGGCAGCGCATGCGTGTGGAAATCAATTATCATTATCGGACCACGTGCCCGGGCTATAGTCGACCGATAAAGGCTATTCCCTTTTTTCCGGCTTCTCGCCCTTTTCCGGTTTCGCGCCCTTTTCCGGTTTCGCGGCGCCCGCTTCGGCCGACGGTTTTTCCGCAGCCCCCTCGGCCCCCTCTTCACCCTCGGCGGCGACCTCTTCGGCGACCGGCTTCTCTTCTTCGATCTTTATCGTCACCTCGGTGACCTTGACCACGAGCTGCTCGGGGTCGACATGGACGGCGATGTCCGGGTCGAGGATGATGTCCTTAACGTGGATGGCCTGTTCCAGGTCTACCAGGCTGCTGATATCAACTTCAATCTGCGGCGGCACTTTTTCCGGCAGACATTCGATGCTCAGTACGGTGATGCCGCGGGAGATCATGCGCCCCTTGCCTTTCATCGCCGGGGCTTCGCCTATCAGGACGATGGGCACGTCCATGGTCATCTTTTCGCCCTTCGTCACCTGGTAGAAGTCCACGTGGAGCAGGGTCTTGCCCAGGGCGTCCCGCTGGATTTCCCGCACGAAGACGCTTTTCAGCGCTTTTTCCCCCTCTATTTTCAGGCTGACGAGCCGCGTCGTGCCGGCATGGGCGACGATCTTTTTCAGCTCGTTGGTATCGCATTGTAGTGTTAATGATTCCAGGCTGTGGCCGAAGAGATGCGCCGGGGTGAACCCCTGACTGCGTAAAAAGCGGTTCCTTTTCCCGAGCACTTCTCTCCTGGCGGCGTTAATTTTCATTTCTTCCATTTTCTCCACCTTTCAACCTTACAATTTAACCATAAATCACGCTAAAAATCAATCTGGGACGACCTTCCTCAGCTTTGATAAAGCTGGCTAACCTCACCCCTGCCCCTCTCCAGCTTTGGGTTTATGAGTAAGCCATAGATAATCATAGCTGGAGATGGGGTATAAGGGAGAGGGGGCTCCGCCCCCTCTCAAATTCTTTTCCCCCTCTCAAACAAACACTGTTTTGCCCGTCAAATGATATAGCTGTTTGAGAGGGGTCAGGGGGTGAGAAAGGAAAAATCACCGCATCACGACCGATGGACAGCCGTACCCACCGTGCTATATAATGTATTATTCACCAAAAATCCTGCCCGGCAGTAAAAAAACGGCGGGGTTTGAAAGACAGGCTAGTTAATTTCAGGTGATATTGGTTTCGCATTCCTCCTGACCGTGCTCGCCGGTCTCTCCACCGGCATCGGCAGTGCTATCGCCTATTTCTTGCGCCGGCCCAGCCCCGCCCTGATGTCCCTGATCCTCGGCTTTTCCGCCGGCGTTATGCTCTACGTCTCCTTCGCCGAACTGCTTCATCAATCGTTCGAGAAGGTCGGTTTCGGGGTCGCCAACATCGGTTTCTTCGTCGGCATCGCCTTCATCGCCGTGCTGGACATCTTTATCCCCCATGAATATAAAGAGGAGCGCCTGGATGAGCCGGTCGGCGCCGCAGTCAACGCCAATGAGTTCCCTCGCCGTCACCGCCACGGTCGCCGCTATGAACACTCACGACTTATGCACGTTGGAATGCTCACCGCCATCGGCATCGCCATCCATAACTTGCCGGAAGGACTGGCCGTCTTCAGCAGCGGCATCACCGGCGACAGAGGTTTTGGTATCCTTGTTGCTGTCGCCATTGCCCTGCATAACATCCCGGAAGGCGTCAGCGTCTCCATGCCCATCTGGGAGGCCACCGGCTCACGAGGTAAAGCTTTTCTCTATTCTTTCGCCGCCGGCCTGGCCGAGCC
>JBFYTX010000187.1:0-11284 GCA_041300345.1 Dehalococcoidales bacterium
CCCTGCCGCGCAGGCCTGCGCGATGACTGAAGCCCAGGCGGCCCCGGCTACGCCCATCTCCGGGAAAGGCCCGATGCCGAAGATCAGGAACGGGTCCAGGACGATATTTACCACGGTCCCGGAGACCATGATGATCATCGGCTTGACGGCGTCGCCGGAACCGCGGATGAGGCTGCTCATCACGGTGCCCAGGATAACCAGCGGCGCCCCGTAAGAAATGATGACGAAGTACTGCTTGCTGAATTCCAGGATGTCCGGCGTCGCCCCGATGAGCGGTAGGATCCTGTCGGCGAAAAACACCGCCGCCAGCATGAAGATCAGCCCCCAGAAGGCGGCGAGAAAGAAGATCTGCCCCGCTACCCGGTTCGTCGCATCGATGTTCTTTTCGCCGAATCGCCGGGAGACCAGCGCGCTGACCCCGATGCCCGTGCCCCCGCCGATGGCGTAAAAGAGGATCTGGTAGGGGAAGGAGATCGTCAGCGCGGCGATGGCTTCGTGCCCCAGCCTGGCCACCCAGATGGTGTCCACGATGTTATATAAGCTCGTCGTTATCGTCGAGGCTATGCCCGGCAGGCTTAAAGCTATCAGCAGCCTGCCCAGAGGCGCAGAGCCCAGACGCTCGGTATAAGATTTCATATATTCCTCATAAAACGCATACGCATATTTATAAAATTAACTAATGCGGAAGCAAAAACGAGTGATAAATTTCCCGGCGATGGAGCTGCGGCAATCTTTTACGACTGGAAGGACAACGTAACCGCCGGCAGCAGGAGCATGGCACCCACTCCGCCGGGGATAAAGACAATTCCGGAGTTACCGGATCAACGGGATTTCAGTAGTTCCAGGCCGAACTGGAAAGTCCATCCACCAGCAGGGTGATGCCACCCAGAGCCGTTATCAGAATCCCATCTATCATCTACATCACCCTTTTACTCCACTGAATTACAAATCAGAGTCCATTATACTGCAAACACCAAAAAAATACTACAGTATGTTTGGTCATCCAGGATGTACTCACCGTGAACAGTCAATCCTGTTTGTCCGGTGTGTCCTTGTCCCGCTCATCCCACCGGCGCCTGTCCCAATCGCGCCGGTAATGGTGCCACCCGAACCACCACCAGCGCGGCCCCAGCAGCCTGCCCATGATAAATGACAGCCCGATGATCACCAGCACCGTCGGCCAGGTATAGTCCCAGATGGACCCCGCGAGCACGTCCGCCTTGACCAGTATCGCGATGATCCCCACCGCTATCAGAATGAGTCCGAAAACCATTTCCGCCTCCTTCCGGCCGCTACTTCCCCATGACCTCGGCGGCGTCGCTGACGTTTATCTCCAGCATGTGCACGTTCGCCAGGATGCGGTCGCAGTTCTTTATCACCGTCGGGAAATCGCCGGCTATCTCCTTCAACGACTCCGCGTTTCGGCGGAGGGCCTTTATTTTCGTTACCATCGACTTCATATCGTATTCTTGATTCATTTGATTCTCCATATTTTTGGTTATTGTATCTTGTGATTTGGGATTTTTTTAATGCGGCCTCAGGTCCTGGAACCGCCGGCTCTTCGTCTGCGAGCGCGGCAGGCTCTCGTACGGGTGGAACTCGATGTTATAGCCCAGGTTGGTCGTCAGCCGGAGCTGGTCGGTGAGCTTCGCCTTGATGGCCGCCTCGTCCTTCCGGTATTCGGGGAGGATTTCCACCTTCAGCGTGATGTCGTCGATGTCCCCCTTCTTGGTGACCACCACCTGGTACTCGTGGCCGAGCTGCGGGGTATTGCGCACCACCTCTTCGATTGCCAGCGGCGAGAGCAGCACCCCTTTGACCTTGGTAATGTCGTCCGCCCGTCCCTGTATGCCGCCATCCAGCAGCCTGAATGTCCGTCCGCAGTCGCACTGCCGGGCGTTCCACTGTATCAGGTCCTTGACGTCGAACCGGATGCAGGGCTGCGCCATGCGCCCGAAGGTGGTCACCACCATCTTCCCCCGCCGCCCCGGCTCTTCGATTAACTCGCCCGTGTTGACGTCCTCGATTTCTATCAGGTACATCGCCTCGTTGACGTGCAGTCCGGCCTGGTGGGTACACTGCCAGCCCCAGTGGCCGATCTCCGTGCTGCCTACCTGGTCGTAGACCTTGGCCCCCCAGGCGTCCTCCATCCTCTGCCGCGTGGCCGGGACGCTCCCGCCCGGCTCGCCGGCTACCGTTATTTTACGTATGAACAGGTCTTTCGGCGGGTCGATGCCCATCCCCCGCGCCGTCTCCGCCATGCCCAGGATATAGGTGGGTGTGGCCCCCATGGCCGTCGCCCTGAGCTCCTGCATCTTCAATATACGCGCCTCGGTATTGAGCACGCCGCCGGGGATGACCTCGCACCCGATTTTCTCCCCCGCGTAGTGGTACGCCCAGAAAGCGATGAAAATATTGTAGCCGAAGGGCAGGAAGACGCGGTCGCCGGGACGGTAGCCCTGAGCCCACATCGCGTAGCAGTAGGCCTCCGTCCCCTGCTCCCAGTCCTGCCAGGTATCCGCCTGGTAGACCGGCTGGCCGGTGGTGCCGCTCGTCTGGCGGTAGTCCGTTACCTTGTCCAGCGGCACGCATAGGATATCTCCGTAGGGATAGTTGGGCTTGCCCGGCCCCTGGACGCTGCGCATCATCGCCTTTTCCATCTTGGGCACTTTCTTGATGTCCTCGAACTTCTTAAGGTCGCCCGGCTCGATGCCGGCGTCGCTGTAGAGCTGGTGATAGAATTTCGAGTGCCCGTAAGCCCAGGTAAAGATCTCCCGGAACTTCTTCAGCTGCAGCTGCCGCAGCTTCTCCCGGGGCATCGTCTCCAGGACGGGGTTCCAGTATACGCCGTTGCTCATGTCGCTACACCTCTTCCGGTCAATCGCAATTTTTCATGCCGCCTATAAATATACTGAAAATATGCTATAATTGGCAAATGTCGGGGCAGGCATTAATTCTATATCGAACTAAATAGCAGCGTTATATACACTAAGTTATAACGGATTTCAACTTATTCGTATGTAATATCGTGTTGACAGGCGCTTTTGAAAGGTATAATATAGTTCTAGATGGAACAAATCTACTGTGGAGTAACGAGGCAACGTGACTACCGGCGAAGCTGTTAAGAGGACCGATAAGACCCCGCTGGGCACCCTGCTCTCCATTCTCATGTCATTCGAAGTGCTGGCGCGGTACCTGGAATTAGAGCTCAAGCCCCACCAGGCCACCCTTATCCGCTTTAACGTCATGAGTGCGCTCTTCGTTAGCGGCGGCGAAATGACGCCCTCGGAAATAGCCGAGAGCGTCTTCCGGGAAAAAAACTCCATCACGGCCGTCATCAATACTCTGGAAAGGGAAGGTGTGGTGCGCCGCGAGCCTTCCCCTGACGACGGGCGTTCGGTCAAGGTCGTCATCACTGATAAGGGCTGGAAGGAAGCCAATCGTTTGAGCCCTATCGCCCAGGAGCTGAGCCGCGAGGCGCTTTCCTGCATGGACCGCAGGCAGGCGGAAGACCTAGTGGATACGATGAGGAAGCTCCGGGAGAGCCTCCTGCCTCGTATAACCAGGACGTCCAACGGAAAAGCCTCGCGTCTGGCGCTAAAAAAATGAGGGTTCACAGCGGGACCGGTTCATCGACGCTGAATACGAATAAAGAGGGGTTTATGCGACTGTGAAAGAAATTCGGATTCACGGGCGGGGTGGGCAGGGGGCTGTGCTGGCGGCCCGCATGCTGGCTTCAGCTTTCGTAGCTGAAGGCAAGTACGTGGCCAGTTTCCCCATGTACGGCTTTGAAAGGCGCGGCGCGCCGGTGGTGGCTTTCACCCGTATCGATGATAAGCCGATCCGGGAAAAAACGCAGATTTACAATCCGGACTGCCTGTTGGTAATCGACCCTGGGCTTTTAACGCTACCCACACTGTTCACCGGATTAAAACCGGACAGCGTTTTTATTCTCAACAGCCCCAAAAAGCTACCCCAACGGCCCAACGACAACCTGAAAATCGGCGGAGTAGTCGACGCCACCGGTATCGCCGTCCAGGAAATCGGGCGCGACATACCCAACACCTGCCTGCTCGGTGCCTTCGCCGCCGCCACCGGCTGGCTGAAACTGGAATCTATACTAAAATGTCTGCCGGACTATCTCAGCGGTGACATCCTCCAGAGGAACCTTAAAAGCGCCGAGAGAGGCTACAAGGAAGTGGAGGTTACTAAATGGTAATTAAACATAAAAACATCTTTACCACGGAAAGCCCCTGGTCCAATTCCGATAAAGTGCTCCTCTGCCTGGATACCGGCAGCTGGCGCACCGAAAGACCGGTACTGGACATCGCCAAATGCAATTACTGCGGCCTTTGCTCTTTATACTGCCCGCCGCAGTGCATGAAAGACATGGGCGACCATTACGAGGTCAACCTCGCGTACTGTAAAGGCTGCGGCATCTGCGCCACGGAATGCCCTCGCAAAGCCATTATGATGGTCCCTGAAGGAGAGTTTTCACATGGCAACAGCTAAGAAAGGTCAGGTCAGGGTTATCACGGGTAACGCCGTCGGAGCTTACGGCGCCATGGTATGCCGCCCGGAGGTCATCGCCGCCTACCCCATCACCCCCCAGAGCGAGATCGCCGAGCAGCTCGCACAGTTCAAAGCCGACGGCACCATCGACGCCGAATACGTCGAGGTCGAAGGCGAAAACTCCGCCATGAATGTCGTCCTCGGCGCCAGCGCCGCCGGGGCGCGCGTCTTCACCGCCACCTCCTCTTACGGGCTAGTCTTCATGTACGACGCCCTTCAGGAAGCCTCCGGCTTCCGCGCGCCCATCATCATGGTCAACGCCAACCGCGAAACGCCGGGCATCCACGCCGTCTCCTCCGGCCAGCAGGACATGATTTCCGCCAGGGACACCGGTTGGGTCCAGATAATCGTCGAAAACGACCAGGAGATACTCGACCAGATTATCATGGCCTACCGGCTGGCTGAGGACAATGATATTCTACTCCCGGTTATGGTTAATTATGACGGCTTTTATCTCTCCTATCTCGCTGAGGCCGTAGAAATACCGCAAATAGAAGACGTAGACGCCTTCCTCTCCCCCGTGAAAAAACAACCGCCTCGCCAGCGGCTTATCCCGGGCCTCCCCATCGGCTACGGCACGCACGGTATCGAAATGGGCTATGTCGAAGCCCGCTACAAGCACTGCCAGGCGCTGGAACGCGTCAAGAACAAGGTAGATGAAATAGATAAAGCCTTCGGCGAATACTTCGGGCGGAGCTATGGTGGCCAGATTGAAGAATACCGCATGGATGACGCCGATATTGCCATCGTCGCCTCCGGCAGCGCCGCCGGCACCGCCAAGACCGTCGTCGACGATAAAAGAAAAGAGGGAGTAAAGGTCGGGCTCATCAAGCTACGGCTCTTCCGCCCCTTCCCCGCCGAAAA
Source organism: Dehalococcoidales bacterium (assembly GCA_041300345.1). Lineage (GTDB taxonomy): Bacteria > Chloroflexota > Dehalococcoidia > Dehalococcoidales > RBG-16-60-22 > JBFYTX01. The sequence goes on from JBFYTX010000187.1 coordinate 5,437, forward strand.
ACTGGTAAAAGCTCTCAAAGGAAAAAAAGCGGTCGGCGTTATCGACCGCGCCCTCTGCTTCGGCTGGAAGTACGGCCCCATCTGCACCGAGCTTAAAGCCCTCACTGCAGACTTCGGCCCCATGCCTGTTTTAAGCTATATCGACGGCCTGGCCAACCTGGATATCACCATACCGCATATCGGCAGGGTGATTGACGAGGTCGGTGCCGCCGCCCGAGGCAAACCCTACCAGGACGTAACCTGGATTCCGATGGAGTAAGTGAGGATAAAAAGATGGTAGAAGCAACGAAGAAAAGAAACAGGGTTTTTGATTATTTCTGCCAGGATGACCCGTTCGCCGGAGGCGTGGCCTGGTGCGCTGGCTGCCCGCTGGAGCTTACCGCCAGGTTCACGGCGAAGGTTTTAGGCAAGAATATGGTGCTCGTCGGCACGCCCGGCTGCGCCGCCCCCGTGCTCCACGGCCAGAACGTCGGCGCCTGGCATAAGCAGGCATACATGGCCTCCGTCATGACCGGCGTCCCCTCCAAAGCCACCGGTCTCTCCCGCTACTTCAACAGAACCGGGCAGGACGCCACCGTGGTCTGCTTTACCGGCGACGGCTGCGCTACCGATGTCGGCTTCCAGCCCCTCAGCGGCGCCGCCGAGAGGCAGGAGAAATTCATCTACCTGGCTTATGATAACGAAGGTTATATGAACACCGGCAACCAGCGGAGCAGCGCTACCCCGCTGGGGGCCGCCACCACCACGACCCCGGTGGGTAAGGTGAGACGCGGCAAGCCGAACGCTGCCAAGAACATGCCCATAATCATGCTGATGCACCGGCCTAGATACATGGCTACGGCCACTTTAAGCCACCTGGAGGACTTCGCCAAGAAGCTCCAGAAAGCGCAAGCCATGTGTAAAGAAGGGTTTGTCTATCTCCATGTGTTTTCCCCCTGCCCCGTGGGCTGGCGCGTCGACTCCAATATGTCTATCGAGGTATGCCGCACCGCCGTCAGGACTAACTACTTCCCGCTCTGGGAGGCCGAGGACGGTAAACCGCGCCTGACCGTCGAGGTTTCCAGCCCGAAGCCCGTCACGGAGTTCACGAAATTAATGCGCAAATTTTCACATCTGAAAGAGGACGGCATCGCCGAGCTGCAGAAACAGGTCGATGAGCGTTACGCTCTTCTGAAGAGCCTGGTCGATGCCGCTAATAACTACAACTTAATTAAGCAAGGAAATACTAAGGAGGTGGACTAATGGTAACCCAAGCAAAAAAACCGGGAAAAAACAAGCCGGTACTGGGGCTATCCGTTAAGGGTAACCCGGAAATCTGGGATGACACCTTTATCAATACCACGTGTGGTGGTTGCTATGGTCAGTGTGCTATACGCGCCCACCGCGTTAACGGTGTTATCGTGAAGATTGAAGGTGACCCCAATAGCGATTTCGGCCCCAGGGGCGGTATCTGTGCCAAGGGTGAGGCCATGATACAAGCCCTCTACGACCCCAACCGCTACAACTATCCCCTGAGAAGGACCAACCCGAAGAAAGGCCTCTTTGAAGACCCCAAGTGGGAGCGTATATCCTGGGACGAGGCCCTCGATGAAATGGCCAAGCGCCTCAAGAAAATCCGCGCCGAAAACCCCCACAAACTCCTTCACGGCGGCACGCCGGGTCCTGGCAGCGGTCCTGACCTGCCCCTGGGCTTCGGGGTCTTCGGGGCCGTCTTCGGCACCAAGAACTGGTACGTCGGCGGCGCCGGCCTGCACTGCGGCAGCGGCTCCCACATGGGCGCCGGCCTTTACCACGCCTCGTGGTCCATCGTGCCCGATTTTAAGTACTGCAACTACGCCATCCAGATGGGCTCCAACAAGGGGACCGGCTCCGGCCACTCCATGGGCTTTAACATGAGGCTCGCCGCCGATGCGCGTTCCAGGGGCATGAAAAATGTCGTCTTCGACCCCATCTGTAATTTCGGCGGGGGCAAAGCCACCGAGTGGATACCCATCCTGCCGGGCACCGACGGCATCGTTGCCCTGACAATGGTCAATATCATCCTCAATGAACTCAATGTCTACGATGCCGAGTTCATAAAAATGAAGACCAACGGTCCTTACCTCATCGGCCCCGACGGCAAATATGTACGCGACAAAGAGACCAACAAGCCGCTCGTCTGGGACGCGAAGGACAATAAAGCCAAGGTCTTTAACGATAAGACAATCGGCGATTACGCCCTCTTCGGCGAATACGAAGTCAACGGCGTCAAATGCCAACCGTCGTTCCAGCTTCTCAAGGAACATTTCAAGCGGTACACGCCGGAGATGGCGGAGAAAGAAAGCACCGTTCCGGCGGCTACCGTTCGCCGCATCGCCAAAGAATGGGCGGAAGCCGCCATGATCGGCGCTACCATTGAAATTGAGGGCGAGAAGCTTCCCTTCCGGCCGGTAGCCGCTATCATGTTCCGCGGCGGACAGGGACATACTAATTCAGCACACAGCTATATCGCTATGTGTCTCCTTAATGCTATCGTCGGCGCCATGGACGTCCCCGGCGGCACGCTCGGCTGGCCCGCCTATGTCGAAGGGTACCCGGAGACCGGCCGTTTCCGCATGATACCTTACCCCTGCAAAGACGGCATGCTCACGGCGGGGTCTTTCATGGAGCACCGCCCCTGGCCGATAGAAGAGTCCAAGGTGCCCTATACCTACCTCATGAAAGAGCTGACGCCCACGGCCTCCTTCTCTCCCCAGCCCGTGACTTCTGACTTCGATAAGTACTGGGACAAGCTCGGTAGACCCTATGAGGTCGAAATGGCGATGATTTTCGGCGCCAATATGATACGCAGCACCCAGAGCCGCGAGATCGCCGAGCAGTTCTGGAAGAAAATACCCTTTATCGCCACCTTTAATATCCTTCCCAATGAGTTCTGCGAAGGCTTTGCCGATATCGTCCTCCCGGACTGCCACCCTCTGGAGACATATGGTCTTTTCGGAACGCATGGCCCCTTCTTTAACCACCCCATCGGCATGGAAGGCTGGGACTTCCCGGTACGCCAGCCCGTCGTCCCGCCGGCCTATGAGCGCCGGAACAAGCTTGAGGCACTCTGGGACCTGGCTGATAGACTCGGTATGAGAGCCGAGATGAACAACTACTACAACGTCTACTTCACCAGTTTCGGCGGCGAGGCCCTCATCGGCGGCGACATCGACAGCATCAGGCACCTTGGGGATATCGACCCGAAGAAGGTGGTCCAGCTGATTAAACCGGATGAGAAGATTACCTATGCCGATATGATGGACCGGGCCCTGAAGTTCTACTTCGGCGACGAACACGGCATAGAATATACTCTGAAAAACGGCCCTGTTAAATGGCACAAGAAGCCAAAGGAAGCTTATTGGCGCTGGTACGTGGATGTGAGAATACCTATCTACATGGAGCATGTCGCCGAGCTGAAGGAACACGTTATGCAGAACGCCGAGAAGGCGGGCATTGAGCTCGATTGGGAACAGTTTACACCTTTAACTAGCTACTTCACCCCACAGGTAGGCAAAGAAATCACCGGCGAATATGACCTCTACTGCTTCTCCTACCGCGATATCCTCCATAACGGCACCTACACCATGGAGATGCCTTGGCTGGACGAGGTCAGCCGCCTCAACCCCTACACCTACAACATCACCATGAACGCGGACGCCGCTAAAAAGAAAGGCCTGAAAGACGGTGACCTTATCTGCCTTGAATCACCTTATGGACGTAAGATAACCGGCACCCTCAAGACGATGCAGGGCCAGCACCCCAAGACCGTAGCGATATCAGCCTGCTCCGGTGCCTGGGCCAAGGGAGCGCCGATAGCCTACGGTAAAGGCACTAACTTCAATATCCTGCTGGAATCGGACTTCAAACATGCCTGCCCGGTGTGCTGGAGCCAGGAAACCGCGGCCACGGTCAAGGTCTACAAGATCGACCACAGAATCGAATATGACGGGGCGGGGGGACCGGATCTGGAAAGAGCAGGAGGTAGAATGCAATGAGATGGGGAATGGCTATAGAACTGAAAAGGTGCGTCGGCTGCAACGAGTGCGTCCTCGCCTGCAAGGCAGAGCACTTCCTGCCGCCGGACATCTTCTGGAACCGGGTGCTCATCGGCGAGAAGGGCAAGTATCCCAACGTCACCAAGCTCATCTATAACGTGCGCTGCAACCAGTGCGCCGACCCCGCCTGCGTGAAGGTCTGCCCCACCGGCGCCACCCAGCAGCGCGAGGACGGCATCGTCTGGATCGACGATACCAAGTGCGTCGGCTGCCGCTACTGTATGGTCGCCTGTCCTTACCAGATGCGTTCCATGTACGAGGACGGCAATGCGCAGTATTTCCCGGGCCAGGAGCTGACCGAGCACGAAAAGATAGGCAAAGTACTGTATCCTCACACGCCGGGCGTCGTTACCAAGTGCGTCTTCTGCAAAGAGAGGATTGACGCCGGCCTGGCGGCGGGACTGACCCCCGGCGTTGACCGGGAAGCGACCCCCGCCTGCGTTATCAGCTGCCCGACCAAAGCCATCCACTTCGGCGACCTTGACGACCCCAACAGCGAGATTAACCGGATAATCAAAGAGAAGCACGGCCACCCCTTCCATCCGGAATTTGACACCCAGCCGTCGATAAGCTTCATCGACTAGAAGAAGAAAGGAGGCAAGAATAATGGAAAGTGTTAAACCCTATGATTTCATGGTCAAACCCCAGCAGCAGAAAGACTGGATAGACGGACGGGGCAACTTTATTGCCTTCGCCTTCTTCCTGGGCGGCATCAGCGGCGGCCTTTTTCTGGCTTCCGCCTACTTCGATAACCTTCTAGGTATGTTCATCTCCTGGCTGCTGGCCGGCGCTATGGGCCTGTCCTACATGATACACCTGACCCACCCCATGCGCTTCTGGCGGATGCTGATGAAACCCAAGACGTCCTGGATCGCCCGCGGCTTCAGCTTCATCATGCTCTTCGTCGGCTTCACGACACTGTTGCTGATCATCAGGCAATGGGCGCCCGATGCCACCGGCGCCATCGTCACTCTTAAGGTCCTGGCGGGCATCTTCGCTTTTGCCCAGTCTATCTACACCGGTTTCGCGGTCAGCTACGTCAGCGCCATCAAGGTCTGGAACTCCGCCATCGTTCCGGTGCTCTTCGTCACCTGCGGCCTCACCGGCGGACTCGCGATACTCCTTGCCGTGATGATGGGCCAGGACAGCGGTGACATCGTCGCGCTGGAGAACATAATCCGCGTGGTGCTCATCGCTCTGGCGGTGATCATCGGCGTGTACCTGTGGAACACCACCTACAGCAGCGCCGCCGCCCGCGAGGCGGTTAAACGCCTTATCGGCGGGTCGCTGGCGCCGCTCTTCTGGATTGGCGTCTTCCTGTTCGGCATCATCATCCCGGTAGCCATCTCCATCATCACTTACTTTACCGAGGCTTCGTCCGGCCTGCTGATTACCGCTGTTGTCAGCGAGATTATCGGCGGCCTGGCTTTAAGGTTTGCCGTTCTTAAAGCGGGCATGTACACCCCGCTGCTGCCGGCAGACTAGACTCAAAAAGCCAAATAAAAGTTTGTAAAGAGGGGGCGAAAGCCCCCTCTTCCTCTTCCCCTCCGTCATTGTGAGCCATCCCAACGCAGTCGGTAGGCGCGGCAATCCCACTCTGTGCTTGCCCTGCGAAGCCTTGGCGTAGAATGGTAATTTCCGCGCAGGCGGGAATCCAGTAACCTATCCCCCTACCCCCTTCCCTTGGCAAGGGAAGGGAAAAAAGAAAAGAGGGGGCATAGCCCCTCTCTTCATACTCCCCTCTCCAGCCATAAATATCTAGATCGGAAGAG